>JAOUGG010000226.1 GCA_029857855.1 Acidimicrobiia bacterium
CACAATCTCGTGGTTTGAGCGGCCACGGCCAGGAGGAAAGAATCCGATGACACAGAGCGGGTCCGGTGCGGCCGACGGGCCCGGGCTGCACACCGGACCGGGATTGCAGCGCCCGACCGAACACGATGAGCAACGCGCCGAACCGATCGGTCGACGGTCGGTCTTGGCCGCGCTTGGGGCCAACCTCGCCGTTGCCTTGACCAAGTTCGTTGGATTCCTGGTCACCGGCTCGTCGTCGCTGTTGGCCGAAACGCTGCACTCTGTCGCCGATACTGGAAACCAGCTTCTCCTACTGGTCGGATCCCACCTTGGGGGCGTACGGCCGTCGCCGTCGCAGCCGTTCGGCCGGGGCCGTGAACGATACTTCTGGGCCTTTGTCGTCGGGTTGGTGCTGTTCGGCCTCGGCGGCGTGTTCTCGTTGTGGGAGGGATACCGCAAGATGACCTCGGTCGACCACGAGCTCGTGAGCCCGGCCGTCGGAATTGGCCTCCTCCTGGTGGCGGCGGTCATCGAGGCGGCGTCGCTACGGACGGGGTTGAGTGAGGCCGACGAGATCCGTCCCAGCGGGCAGAGTTGGTTTCATTTCGTTCGCCGCACCCGGAATCCCGAAGTTACGGTGGTCCTGCTGGAAGACGGTGCGGCACTCCTGGGTTTGGCGATCGCGTTCGCGGGTGTGGCTGCGACCTGGGCCACCGGCAACGCCGCCTGGGACGGCATCGCCACTTTGGCGATCGGTGGCCTGTTGTGTGTTGTGGCCGCGGTGCTGACAATCGAGATGAAGAGCCTTCTCATCGGCGAGACCATCGCTCCGGGAAGGTCCCGGGAACTGGAACACATCATTACCGGTGTGGCGGGCGTCGACCGCGTCCTAAACCTCCGCACCGAGCATCTTGGCCCGGAGCAGGTTCTCGTGTGCGTCAAGATCGCCCTGACCGAACCGGCTGATCTCCAGCGGGTGGTCGAGGTGATTGATCTGGTCGAGCGTGCCGTCGCGGCGGAGATTCCCGAGATGTTGACCTGCTACGTCGAGCCCGATGTTTTCGACCCGGCCCGATCGGATGTCGAGTGGACCTGAGCCGCGAGCGACGCAGTCCGGTGGCATCGCCGTCACCATCGGCATCCACCACCTGGAGGGCTACGTGGTTGGCCCCCTGATCATCGGGCGGGCCACCGGCCTTCATCCGACCGTCCTCATTCTCTCGGTCATCGTCGGCACCAAACTCGGTGGCGTTTCCGGGGCTTTCCTGGCCGGTCCGTTCGCGGCGGCAATCGCCGGCTACGTGGCCAACCTGTCAGCCGTGGACGTTCCGACCGAAGATCCCGGATTGGACACGGCCGGACGCACATGCCCCACTTCCCGATCCTGATCCAAGAGCAGCTGGGCAATGTCGGCGTCAAAGCCAGACGATAAGGCACTGCCTGGCGAGTACTCCCAAGCAGAAGGACAATCATCGATGAAAAGCATGACCTGCAAGCAGTTGGGCGGACCGTGTGACTTGGAACTCCGCGGTGAAACGGCCGACGAGATCATCAAGTCACAGCACAGGCACGTCAAGGAAGCGGTATCCGGCGGTGACGAAACACATCGGCAAGCGGCCGATCAGATGAAGGCGAGGTGGATGCGCCCCATGTCCGGCATGAAGTGGTACAAGGGTGTCAAGAGCGACTTCGCTGCGCTGCCCGACGAGTGACGAGTGGGAATCAGCGAGCCGGCGGAAGGGTCCACCGTTGACGCCTTGATCCCGGTGCCACCGATGTCGACGCCCACGGCCTGACGATGGCTGGTCACCGATCCTCCCGCCGAATCCGAATCTGCCCGGCGTGGATTGCCCCGTTATCATCACGCAGCGTGAACGACGTAGGCTCGATTGTTGGGTCGAGATGCACGCCATTTCGTCTGAGGCCGAGAGGGCTGCTGGCCCATGTGTTGTTGTCGTTGTCCGTCAACACGAACGGCGTGTCGTGATCGATCAGCACACTGCGTCCTGCGGGGACATCATTCAGAGGCAAGTCGATCCGCCAATGCCAGGGTCCGAGATTTTTGGATCGGCCAGTGCGTCGGTCACCGCGGTGAGGCATTCGATCGGCTGTCCGCGGCGTTTGAATGTCGCCAACTTCACGAACTCGGCATGAGCCCAGGCCAGCGGCATGGCCGATCCGGTGGGATGCCCGGGTTCCAAGAACCGGCCGGGAATCGGATCGGCATCCCACACCTGCTCGGGCAGCAGCCGGCCCCTCCCGGTCATCGCCATCATGGACTCGAGGTAGCGGTCGGGTGAATCCCCGGCTTGGGCCGCGTAGTGACCGCGTTCGCCGGCCAGAAGGGGCCAGGGCCGGCCGATCCCGGTCCCGTCGAACGGCGCTCCGTCGGCGTGTTCACCGTAGCCGTCGCCGTTGTAGCGTCGATAGGCGACACCGGTGGGCAGCTCGACGGCCAGCACCTCGTCGACCAATCTCACGGAGTCGACGATCCGCTGGTCTTGAGGGTCGCGCAGCCCGAACCTAACCAGGGCCAGGAAGTCACAGGCCACCAGCTGATCGCCGGCCAGGCGAACGTTGTCACGGTTCGTACGTCGATCTGGCCCCGTGCGTCATGAACACCGTCGGTGCGGCCAAGGCGAACGTAGTAGCCGTCGATGGGGAGATTGGCCGAAAACGGCCCGTCGACGACGTACAGCCAATCCTCGATTCGGTCGTTCCAGTACCGGGCCAGCGACCGCAGGTAGGCCGCGTCGACTGATCCGAACCAGCGGGTCGCGGCGAGGAGCGCGGACACGACTGCGGCGAGGGTGTAGGCGTTGACCCCTGCGTTCTCCTCCCATCGGTCCTGAGGGCTCGCGGGTCCGTGTTCGATGAGGTAGCCGACGGCTCGGTGAACCATGGCCTTGATTTGATGGTCGTCCACATCGACCTCGAGTGCGGCAGCGAGGATGATCGGAAGCGCCACCTCATCCAGCTGGATGCCGGTCCAGAACGGGCGGCCGTCTGGAAACGCATTCTGTGTCCAGTGGCCGTCGGGTTGTTGGGCTGCGCACAACCATGACAGGGTCCGTCGAGCGGCCACCCGTTCGCCGAGGGCCAGTCGGGCAAGTGCAACCTCGATACAGTCACGGGCCCAGACGAGGTGGTAGCCGCCGAGATCGCCGCGGTTGTTGCCCCACGGGATGGAGAGACTGGCAACGATGGCGCCGGGATAGGTTCGATCCTCGTGGCACGCCAGGACGGCGGCCGAGTGCTCAGCCATCTCTCCCCAACGGGCGTCAACGGCCGATACGTCGAGCCCGTCGGCGAACTCCTGCCAGCCGGCAACAAATCTGCCCTGCACCGAGGCGGCGCCTTCGGCGAGCGACGATCCAGCGAGCTGGGTTGCTCCGTCCACCGTCGTGGCGAATCCGATCGCGACGTCGACCGTCGGTGTAGGGACTTCTCCATCTACAGTGGTCCTCCGCAACAGGATTGATCAGGCACAACCGGACGGATCCGGTGACCTGAACGTGTCATCCGGGATGGGGCGGTCCTCGACGGCCAAGGCGACCAGTGCGTCGCCGAGATTGCGTAGGGCGCCCTTGGTGAAGACGGCGGCGGCTCCCGCTTCGGCCAGCCGCTCCCGGGTTCGGCGGTCTCGCCGGACGGTATAGACGACGACCAGTGTAAGTGGTGACACCTGGCTGATTGCCTTGATTGCCTCGGCCCCACCGGTCGGCATCATGACATCGACGACGGCAAGGTGTGGTTGGTGCATCGAGCAGAGCGCCGCCGCCCCGGTGCCCGAGCTTGCCGTGCCCACGACGCGAAGTCGCGGGTTGTCGTTGATCAGATCGTTCAACGCCTCCCGCACTCGGTCGTCATCATCGGCCACCACGACCGTGAATCGCCGGGATCGGGGCCGCTGCTCGGGGGTCGTCATGCACACCGGCGATCGGACGCGCAATGATTGTGTGTCGGTGATCCTGACATCGCGTCCCTTTCGTTCAAGGCAGTTGCCGAGGCCACTCTGTTCCAGTCTGACCGCCGTGGCGGGCGTCGTCGTGACCTGATGGCGTCATTGGTGCCGATTGCGGGATCGGATCGACGACGCGTATGCTCCGTCCAATGCCTACGCGTCCGCAGATGCCCTCAGCGTTCGACGACGCCGATCCTGCGGTGCTTCGGGGCATGCTCGGCATCGGCGGCATCCTGTTGGCTGAGATCGCTTCCGAGACCGATTCGGTGTCGATTCTTCAGGATCTGGCCGGTTCACTGCGGGATTTCCTGGATGCGGTCGAGGTGCGGCTTGTCGTATCGGGTGAGGCCGCTGAGTTCGGGGCACACTGGTCGGTCATTGCCGACGAGAACGGTGTCAGACCTCCCGACCCTGACGAGCTTGCAAACCTCGTCGCGGGCTCCACCCACCATCCGGCACGGCATCACGTCGATATCGAGTCCTCGCTGGGCGAGCCACTTGCCGTGCTGTCGGTGGCGTGGAGCGATCACAACGGCGCCCGTCCCACGGAGCTGGATCGACTGATTGTCTCGCGGTTCGCCAACATGGGATTCGTGATCCTGGAGCGGTATCTCGCCCGCCGCCGACAGCTGCGGGCCGTGGCCAGGGAGCGACAGGTGATTGCCGGTGACCTTCACGACGACCCCATCCAGACGATGACCGCTGTTTCCCTCCGACTTCAACGGCTGACCAACCGCTTCGAGCCCGGCGACGACCGTGACCAGATCGAGACGGTGCGGGAACTGGCCGATGAGGCCATCGAGCGGCTCCGGCACGTCATGTACTCGGTCTACCCCGAGACCCTTGACGAAGATGGCCTGGTTGCCGCCCTCAATGGCTACTGCGAGACATATCTCGACGATGTCGGCCCGGAGTGGATCATCGAAGACCAGTTGGGGGATGAACCGCCGGAAGACATCGCAATGTTGGCGTTTCGCCTGGTCCGCAATGCGGTGGCCAATGTCGTGGACCACGCTTCGGCCACAACGGTCACGATCAACGTCTCTTCCCCCACCGATCGACGGCTGCTCATCACCGTCACCGACGACGGAATCGGGTTCGACACCACCGCAACCATCCACACGCCGGTCGGGCATTTCGGGAACCCCCATGCCCACACACTGGCGCTGTGGGCCGGCGGCACCCACACCGTCACCTCCAGCCCTGGTTCCGGCACCCGGGTTGTCATCGATCTACCGGTAGCCTGACGACGATGGCGGATGATGAGGAACCGGCGATCCGATTACTGATCGTCGACGATCACGAGGTGGTGGCGCTCGGCCTTCGTTCCCTGATCGAGGACGAGCCCGGTATCACTGTGGTCGGCATTGTCGGTTCGGCCGCCGAGGCCGTAACTTCGGCCAGGCGACTGAAGCCCGATGTCGCACTGGTCGACTTCCGGCTACCGGACGGTACCGGTGCCGACGCCACTCGACTCATCGGGCAGCTCGACCCCGCTCCACAGGTGGTCATGATCACCTCGGTCGCCGACCGGAGGGTCCTGGCTCTGGCACTGGAGGCCGGTTGCTGTGGATTTTGTCGAAGAACGCCGATCGTGCCGACCTGGTGGCCGCTGTCCGGGCGGCGGCCGACAACGACTCCTACTTCACCCGCGACATGCTCAAACACCTGATGCACCTCCGCCGATTCGACCAGGTCGACGTTGGCG
>JAOUGG010000227.1 GCA_029857855.1 Acidimicrobiia bacterium
GCAGCGCGATGTCGAACCGGCTCTTGAACACGTGGCGCAGGATCGGGTTGACCGTGGCCTCGTCGGTGCCGGTTTCGAGCTGGTAGCGGACCGTCACCCCCTTCTTGCGTGTCAGCTCGGCCGGCATCACCAGCAGGGGTGACGAGATCGTTTCGTTCGTCTCGGGGTCGAGCCAGTGCAGGAACGCAATGATGAGGCGGAGGCGGCTGTGGCCGGTTTCGAGCCGGACCTTCCGTTCGGCCGAGATCAGCTTGTTGAGCGTTGGGGCCAGGTACGGGGTCTCCTCGAACCGGCACCACTGGGCGAGGTCGACCGACTTGCCGTTGCGCAGGCGGCGGTTGCTGGGATCGGTCCAGGTCAGCAGATCATCGGCTTTGATCCGGTCGACGTTCAGCATCAGCGGCACCGACGCCTCCGTCAGCGACACGCTCGACGCGGTGGGACGGAAGTAGAGCTGGCGGTTACGGCGGGTGGTGTCGAAGACCCGGTCACGCAGGATGGTGAGGACCTGACGGCGCCAGTCGGCGTCGGGCTCGTAGGCCGGGCCGAGATCGAGGTCTGTGGGCAGGTCGCGGTGGTGTTCGAGCCGGGCCACGACGTGGGCCAGGTCGGTCGGGCGTTTGGTGCGGGCCGGCTGCACCATGTCGCTCAACACGTTGAGCACGACCGGGTGGAGATCCGGGTTCAGGCGGCTGGGGTGGCGATGGTGGAGCGCCAGCTCGTTGATGCCCTCGGGGGTGGCGAGGTCGAGGCCGAAGGCGTAGCTGCACAACCAGAGACCGGCGAGGTGCACGTCCGTGAGTTGATCGTGGTGACCGAGCAGCTGCTCCCAGGCCCGGTAGCCGACGACGAACATCGGTCGATCCGGGTGGGGCGGCGACGAGGGATCGGCCGGGTCGAAGACGTCCTCGCTGCGGACCGATCCCCACGGGTTGTCGGCGTCGAGGTCTAGGTGGCGGCGGGCGGCAACCGCCACCCCGGCGTGCTCGGCTCGCGCGGTGATCGCATCGACGGCCCGGCGGTTGGTCTGTTCGTCGACCCGCTGAGAGCACGTGACGCTGACCTCCTCCCCGTCGTAGTCGACGGCGGCAACGCCGGACGCACCGGTGACGAGGCCCTGACGGTGGAGCCCGTCGATCTGGCGGAGCAACGGCAATCCGACGGCGAGCAGGTCGCCGGTTCGGGGCAGGCCGTCCGATGCGGTGGCCTCGCTCAGTAGGCGGGCGAAGGTCATGTCGCCGTGTCCGCCCGCAGCGCGGCCACCTCGGACCTCGTCTGCTCGCTGGCCTTGGCCAGGATCTTGTCGAACTCGTCGGCCACGCCCTGCCGGTCGGCCTCGGCCGACATGGCCCGCAGATCGGCCAGGTCGTCGACCTCGTCGTCGACCAGCGCCAGGTCGACAAGCAGCGAGGCCCCGAACCAGCGGACCGACGGCGCGAGCTCGGTCAGCTCGCCATCGGCGATCGGCTTCGCCCCCGCGAGAATCAAGTCGGGATAGCGGCGGAGGTAGTCGGTCACCGCATCGGAGGGCGACGAGCCGGTGGCGGTGGCCAGTACCCGGGCCGCCAGTATCTGCAATCGCCGCTGCCCGAGGAGGTCGAGCCGGTCGAGATCGTCCGGCCCGTTGATCAGGGTGGCGAGCACGGGGTCGGCGACGTGACGCTGCCGGGCCGAGAGGGACGCCAACCGGCACGCCGACAGACACGCCACCCGGATGTGCAGCTCGGGGTGGGTCCATGCGGTCGTGGCCCGGGAGTCGAGGGCGAGGATGTCCTCCGCCTGACGCAGGTAGGCGGCCGGGTCGACGTGGCGCAGCCCGGAACCGACCTTCACCATGGCCGCCACTGCGGTGTCGATGTCGTCGACGGCGGCCAGGGCGGCGGCGTCGGCCCACACCTCGGTGTGCAGGCGGAGGCGGCGGGCCGTCTCGATCACGGTGTCGTCGGCGCCGGGGTCCGACGCCAGCCGGTGGATCATGTGGTCGAGCACCCCGAAGTCGCCGTCGTCCCGGCGCCACAGGGCGATGTGGGCCAGCTCGTGGGCCAGGATCATCTGCTGCTCGGACGGTTCCAGCAGTTCGAGCAGGTCGCCGCCGAACACCACGTTGACCTGGCCGTTCAGCCGGAATACGTGGGCGTTGCGTTCACTCGCTCCGAGCTCCTGGTAGAGCGCCACCGGTTCGGTGATCGCAAACGCGTCGCGCAGAAGGATGGCGTGGGCCACGAGCACGTCGTGCACGCCTCCGTCGAGTCGGATGGCCGACTTGAGCAACGCCAGCTCGGCCTCGTCGTCGGCCCGGGCCTCCAGGGTCTTCGACTCGGCGAACCACCGCCACAGCTCGGGCTCGGTGGCGGTGAGCAGATCACGCAGTTCGGCGTGATAGACCGGGGTGGGGAGTTCAACGAGATCGACGGACGTCATGACGATGGCGGCTCTCCCGTCGGCCGATCCGGTCAGCCGATGACCCGGTTGGCGACTTCGCCCAGCAGGGCGACCCGACCGGGGACGTGGCCGTTGCCCGGAGCGTTGAGGGTCAGGCCGTCGAGTCCGGTGGCCATGTATGCCTCAAGGGCCTCACCGACCGTGTCGGGATCACCGTGGACCAGCATGCCTTTGAGCATCTCGACGGTCTCGTCGTTCCAGCCCTTGGTTGCTGCGACGGCCCGGAGATCGGCGTCGGCCTCCTCCATGGTCGGAGCGACGTTGCACATGGCCATCGCCGTGACTGTGATCTCGCTGCGATCCCGGCCCAGCCGTTCGCAGTGACCGGCCAGCGCGTCGAACTTCCGGCTGACCTGGTCGGGACCGATGCCGACCAGGTTCGACTCATCTGCGTACTGGGCCACCATGCGGAGGGTCTTCTTCTCGCCGTTTCCGCCGATCATGATCGGGACCCGGGAGATCGGGGGCGGGGAGTTGACGGCGTCGGTCACCTGGTAGTGCTTGCCGTCGAACGACACCGTCTCGCCCCGCAACATCGGCCCGATGATCTGCAGTGCCTCCTCCAGCTTCTCGAATCGGTCGGTGAACGTGCCGAACTCGTAGCCGAGCGACTGGTGCTCCAACTCGAACCAGCCGGCGCCGATGCCGAGCGTGGCCCGGCCGCCGGACACGTGGTCGAGTGTGGTGATCTCCTTGGCCAGCAGGGTCGGGTTGCGATAGGTGTTACCGGTGACCAGCGCGGAGAGGCGGACCGTCGACGTGTGCTGGGCCAGCGCCGAGAGCAGGGTGTAGCACTCGAGCATCGGCTCGCCGGGGGCGCCGATACCGGGGAGCTGGTAGAAGTGGTCCATGACCAGGACCCGGTCGAAGCCGGCTTCCTCCGCCTCCTTGGCTTGGGCGACGATGGCGCCGAACAAGTCGGCGTTGGCGGTGTCGGGGTAGGTGAAGTTTGGGATCTGGTATCCGAGTCGGGTCATGGGGCTGCCTTCGGTGGTTGACGGGTCTCGCTCTACGTGTTGCTCTCAGCATAGAGATCGCCGCTCAGATACTTGAGGCCCGAGTCGGGTTGGACGGTGACCACCTGGTGGCCGGGCCCGAGGTCCCGAGCCAGTCGCACCGCGGCGGCGATGCTCGCCCCGCCGCTCGGTCCGGTCCAGACGCCCTCGGTCCGGGCCACGGCGCGGGCCGTGGCGAACGCCTCGTCGGTGCTGACCGCCTCGACCCTATCGTGGCTGTCGGGGGTGATGAGCTGCGGCACGAATCCGACGCCGCCGCCCTCGATTCGATGGGTTCCCGGCGGCTGCCCGGAAATGACCGCCGACTCGGCCGGCTCGACGACGGTCCGCACGACATCGGGCCAGCGGTCGTGGATCGGCCGGGTCAGGCCCGTGTAGGCACCGCCGACTCCGACGTAGGCGACGGCGCCGTGGATCTCCCCGTCGAGCTGGGTGACCAGCTCGACGCCGATGCCCAGGTAGCCGTCGAGGGTGTCGAGGTTGTTGAACTGGTCGGTGGGGAATCCTCCGGTTTCCTCGACGATCTCGGCCGCCCGTTCCTGCATCTGAGGGATGAGGCGGGGATGGATGCCGGTGTCGCTGCGAATGATCTCCAGGTCGGCCCCGAAGGCGATCATCGACTTGAGCTTCTCCTCGGCGAACGCGTTCGAGGAGACGATCCGCAGCGGGTAGCCCTTGATCGCGCAGACGAACGCCAGCGACGTTCCGGTGGAACCGCCCGTGTACTCGACGACGGTCTGCCCGGGCGACAGTTCACCCCGGGCCTCGGCCCCCTCGATCATGGCGAGGGCCATGCGGTCCTTGTAGGAACCGGTGGGGTTGGCCGCCTCCAGCTTGACCCAGACGTCGGCGGCACCGTCGCCGGGGAACGACGACAGCTTGACCACCGGCGTATTTCCGATGCCCGACAGGGCTCCTGGTCGATGGACCATGGGCGACCTCCGGGCCCAACCCTAACACGGAGCCCAGCCCCGCAAGACTTGTAGCAAGAAGCGAGGTTCCACCTCGCTTTTTGCTACGAGAGTTCGGTGGTGAGGTGTCGGGCGAGGAATTCGCGGGTCCGCTCCTCGGCCAGGGCGGCGGCCTCCGGGTGGTAGGAGCCGCGGACGTCGCAACTGAAGCCGTGACCGGCGTCGTCATAGATGTGGACGATGACCTCGGGGTGGCGTTCGGCGACGGCGCGCACGCCGCCGAGGGGGATGGCGTGGTCGAGGGCGCCGAAGTGCAGCATGGTCGGAACCCGGGGTGTGCGGTCGATGAAGTCGACGATCTGGCCGCCGTAGTAACCGACAGCGGCCGCGATCGGTAGCGATGCGGCGGCCAGCCACGCCATCGAACCGCCGTAACAGTAGCCGATGACGGCGACCGGACCGGTGCCCGACACGTGCTCGACCGCAGCGGCCACGTCGAGCACCGAGTCGTCCCACGACAGCTTCTGACGCAGCGCCCGACCCTGTTCCACGCCCTCGGCGTCGTAGCCGAGCTCGACGCCCCGCTCGACCCGGTCGAACATGGCCGGGGCGATGGCCCGGTAGCCGAAGGAGGCGTAGCGGTCGACGACCGAACGGATGTGGCTGTTGACCCCGAAGATCTCCTGCACGATGACGACCACGGCGGTCGCCCCATCCGGGTCGACCTCGTAGGCGTCGAGCTGGTGTCCGTCGGAAGCGGTGAGCTGGGTCATGGCCTCGATGTTAGTCATTGTTGTGTTAGTCATTGTCGGTGAGGCCGGCGCCGGCTCCCCGCAACCGTGACTCCTCGCTGACCGGCACGTAGCTCCGCCCGGCCAGCTCGCCGAGTTGCGCCCACTCGACGTCATCGACGGTGCAGCCGTTGACGATCGATCGTTGCGACGCCGCCTCCAGATCGGCGGGACCCTGGAAGATCGGCAGTTGGTCCTCGGGTCGTACCGAGCCGACCTGCCGGCCCGAGTGCACGACGCCCCGACCGACAACGACGTCCCCGCCGAGCGAGGCGCCAAGTGCCGCGTGGCTCGCAGCGCGAATCCGTATCCCGTCGGCGGCCGGCTCGACGACCACCGGTCCATCGGCCGGCTCGACGACCACCGGTCCGTCGGCCGTCGACCAGCGGGCGGTGACCCGGCCCGACCGGTCGCGAGCGACAAACGGCACCAGCAACAGTGGATGCGTCAGCGACTCGACCGCAACCGGACGGAGTGGCGAGTCATCGG
>JAOUGG010000228.1 GCA_029857855.1 Acidimicrobiia bacterium
GTCGTCGGCCCCCGGCTCGTCGGAGAGTGCGGCCATGGCCCCGACGGTCTCCGAGACGATGTCATTGGGTTGCTGGGCGGTGGGTGTCCGCAGACTCGGATCGGCGGCCAAATCCGAGCCGCAGGCCGCGGCCAGGAATGGCACGGCGAGCGCAAAAGCGATCGCCGATCGACACCAGGAGCTGGTGGTGCGCCGTTCGGCGCGGTCGGCAGAATGCCGGTGGTGGGTGTTCATAACTCCCACAAGTACCAGGTCGGTCGCTCCCGATTAATGGAGCGCCGGCCCCATTGGGCCAGGCGGAACCGCCCACTGGTCCGTACGGCCCAGTTCCGTCACCGTGGGCGAAACCGGCTGAACCAGCGACTTTTCGTCCGTCAAACCACGAGAGATCTCCTCTCGATCGGCCAGGCACGGCCGGTTGACTGCGATCCGAGTCGCCGTCGTGACGATCAGGCACTCGTGCGTGACGGCTTGACCATGACATCCACATGTCCGAGATGGACGGCATCGCCACATCGAGGCGCTCGCCGGAGGGTCAATGCGGTCGGTCCGGTGAATGGTGGTCTGCCACCGGAAGGATGTTGCGTGCCCAGTCGGCGAGGTCAAGCAGGGCTCGTTCGTCCCACCGGTGGCCGTGGTGGCGTCGCCGGTCGGCAGGGATCAGAGCGGCCGATCGATAGCAGTCGAGTGCATCCCCTATTACGCCTCCGTGCTCGTCCGGCAGGTGTTCGAGGGCCCACAGTGCTCCTTCTTCCTTGCTCGGCGGGGTACCCGGGTCGTCATTGAGTACGAGCGCGCACCGGCAGATGTTCAACACGCCGTAGAACGGCGACTCTACGATCCCACCGTCGAGAATCCAGCGCAGGTCGTTGAGCACTGCGTCGAGGTAGGCCCACCGAGGGACCTCGCCGAACAATTCGTTTGGAGCGGGCCCGGCGAGGGCTAGACCGCGGGACCGTGCGACGGTGCAATGGGCGGCAAGGTCTGGGTCGGTACCGCGAGGGCCGCTCCCACCTCGACGCACATCATCGGCCCACTCCTCTCCGAAGTGGAACTCGAAGGGCGCTGGATGCCGGAACGTTTCGGCCGCGTCGCGTAACATCACCGACAGCTCGGGTCCGCCCACGATCGGGCGCTGGTCGAAAAGGCTCAGCATGTCCGCCGCCAACGATGATCGGGCGTCGTCTGCCATGACGCAGTCCGTCACGACGAGGACGTCGAGATCACTCTTCGGTCGGTAGAACCCGCCCATGGCCAAGGAGCCGTGCAGGTACACGCCGACCACATCGTCGAGGTGGCCGAGACGCTCGACGATCCGATTGGTCCACTCTTCGATGTCTTCATCGACATCGGCCCACTGTTGTGATCGGCCAGGCGTGTGATCAATCGACTCGCGAGATGGAAGGCACACGGATTCAGCCGGACTCAGTCGATCCCGGTGTCGAGGGTGTCGCCCAGCGCGGCGAGGAACCGATCGTTCTCCGCTGGTGTTCCGATCGTGACCCTGATGCCGTCGCCCGGGAACGGCCGGGTAACCACACCCCGCTGCTCCAGCCCGAGGCAGACCTTTTCGGTCCTGTCACCCAGGGGCACGTAGACGAAGTTGGCCTGGGCGTCGGGGAGGGTGTGACCGGCGGCGGTCAGCGCCGCCACCACCCGCGTCCGCTCGTCGAGCAGCGTGCGGATTCGTGGCTGGTACTCGTCGATTGCGTCGAGGGTGGCCAGCGCCGCGGCCTGAGCTGCGCCGTTCACGGCGAACGCCAGCAGGATCTTGTCCATCTCGGTGATGATCTCGGGGTTGGTGATGGCGTAGCCGACCCTCAGCCCGGCCAACCCGTAGGCTTTCGAGAACGTTCGGGTGATGACCACGTTCTGGTGGTGGGGGAGAAGATCGGTCACCGGGTCGCCGAGGGCCGGATCGGCGAATTCCCGGTAGGCCTCGTCGACCAGCACCACCACGTTGCTCGGGATCGTCTCCAACAGCTCCTTGATCCGGGCGGTCGAGACGGCGGTTCCCGTCGGATTGTTGGGGGTGGCCAGCATGACCAGCTTCGTGTTCTGGTTCACGGCGGCGGCGATCGCCTCCATGTCGAAGGCGTGGTCGACCAGCGGCGGGCTGACGGCGACGCCGTCCATCATTCTCGTGTAGACCGGATAGGCCTCGAACGAAAGCCAGGGGAACACGACCTCGTCGCCCGGGTCGACGTAGGTGAGGCAGAGCTGTTGCAGCAGTCCGACCGATCCGCAGCCCACGGTGACCTGCTCGGGGATGACCCCGATCCAATCGGCGAGCCGGTGCCGGAGTGCCGTGGCCCGATGATCGGCGTAGCGGTTCGCCGTGCCGGCCGCCTCGGCGACCGCCTCGATCACCGATGGGAGGGGAGCGAACGGGTTCTCGTTCGAGGCGAGTTTGATGGCGTCGGCGATGCCGTGTTCCTGCTCGGCCTGGGCCGCCGACTTTCCCGGTCGATACGGGGTCAGGGCTCGGATGGCGGATCGTACTTTCCCGATGGGCATGGCCTCCAACCTACTTTTCCCGCCGCCGGAACCGTCGCATTTTGCGGCTCCGATCATGATTCCGAGTTCCGGGTACCCGGCCAAACATGGGCAATCGTGTTGACCCGTCGACACGAAATCGACCGAACACGGGGATCTATACCCTATTAGCACCCTTTTTTGGTGTACGTTTGTGCTGGTGAAGTTTCTTTGCGGTCGCCCGGGATGTGGACAGGATTCCACGGCCACGCTGCAGATTGATGCTGCTTCATCAACCGTTTCGCTGGTCGACCCTCGAACCAGCCGAGACGGCGTGCCGCTGTGCAGCCGTCACTCCGACTCCACGACTCCTCCGGTCGGTTGGACGATGAACGACCTTCGCACGACGTCCGGGGTCGTCAACGGAACGTCCGCCGTGGCCGAAGGCGATGGTGGAATCACCGCGGCACCGCCTCGGGTTCGGCCGGAGCGCACCGCCGAGCGGAGCGCGTCGGCCCGGCAGATGTCGAGGCGGCAGTCGATCGTCGAGCGTGCCCGCCGTGAAGCCGCCGAGTTGCAGGACGAGATCGACGCCACCGTCCTCGCCAAATCGTCCGACGAGACCAGCAACGAGAGTGATCAGCTGACGCTACTCGATGATGAGGCGCGCGAGCGTGTCGTCAACGCCAAGCTGGCAGAACGGGCGTCGCGCCGAGGGCAGGCCGACAAGGGCCCCAACTCCCGGCCGTCACGTCGGCGAACCGCCGACGAGCCTGTGGCAAAGACCGAGGACGGTTTTCCGTGGGCCTTCAACCTCGACGATGACGAGGAGCCACACGAACTCCACGCGTCGACACCGCTGCTGTCCCGGGCGTTCAGGGCCTCCGCAGGCTGATCAACCTCCTCCTCCGGCCACCGCCGGAGCGGGCCTCGCTCGGGCGAGGTCGAATATCTGCTGTGCACCTTGGGCCCCGAGGTCGTGCACCACTTCGTCCCCCCGGTACATCCCCCCGTCCGAGGTGTTCCGAGGCAGACGTGGATGCCGAGGCTCATCCGCCGAGCTTCGAGGCCGGACCGAAGGCGAACTCGACTCGACGATTCTGGGCCCGACCATCGGCGGTTTCGTTGTCGGCGACCGGCTGCGATTCGCCGGCTCCAGTCGCAACGAGGCGAGCGGAGTCGATGCCGCCGGCCACGAAATAGTCGACGACCGATTGAGCCCGGGACAAGCTCAGGTTCTGGTTGTATTCATCGGGACCCTGGCTGTCGGTGTGGCCGGTGACAAGCATCCCCACCGACGGGTCGCGGGCGAGGATGGCGACCCCGATGTCGAGCGCCTGGGCAGCCTCCGGGGTGATCTCGGTCGAATCGGCCGCAAAGTTGACGCCGCCCTGGATGGCTCCGGAGAACTGGCCGTCCTCGACGGTGAACTTGTAGGCCGGGAAGGCGCGGAAGAGCTGGAATATCCCCGGCATCGTCTGCATCCAGAACGACGAATACGTGCTGTCGTCAACCGTGAGGTTGTTGGTGACCTGATCAGGTCCATAGGCCGCCTCGGCTCCACCGGCAAGCAGCTCGATGACGGCTTGCGATGGCACGAAACCGTCGAGGGTCACCGATGCCTGGTCGACCTGCACGGCGAACAGCGGGGGATCGAGATCAGTGACGAGGCTGTCGACCAGTTCAACCGACAGGCCCTGACCGAAAAGGGCCAGCCCACCTTGGAGGTTCTGCAGGTAGTCGGGATTCGGGGACCGGGCCGACAGCAGGATCCGCTCGTCGGCGACCATGATCGTGCCGTCGGTCACGCTGGGTAGCAGCCCGATGACGCTCGGGGCGACGTCGAGCCATGGTGCCGGAGCCAGCGTCTCATCGATCTCCAACTGCGACTCCACGAACGGAGCGTAGGAAATCTCGGCCGCCCGGAGTACAGCCTCCGCAGTCGCCTGGTCGGGTACTCGGCCCGCCAGGACCATCAACCCTTCGCCGGGGGCGGCGTCGAGGTCGAGTGTGGCCGAGACGTACGGTCCGCTCTCGGGAGCCGGGGGCGGTTCGAGCAGACTGGCACCCTCGGGGCCGCCATCGCCCGACGCATCTGCGTCGACTTCGATCTCGAGCGGAGCTGAGTCCTCGTCGTCGGTGGCGTCCAGACCAGAACCGGTGGCCCCCTCGGTGTCGGAACCACCGGACTCATCCTCGCCGCTCGGCACCGAGTCGCTGACGATCGACCCGCCGTCGGCCGCGGAGGTCTGATCGCCGGACCCGCCCGAAGCCCGGTACGACAAGGCCAACAATGCCACGATGGCGGCCGCCATCAGCACCGCCACGACCGGATTCTGGGTCCACCGGTGCCGAGGCAGGTATTCGGTTGTGTCTTGAAGAGGGTTCTCGTCGCCGCGCATATGACTGACTCCGCCGTCCTAGCTTGGAGCGAGCGTACCTCATACAGCGTTAGCTGGCCACCACTGGTGCCGGACTAGCCGGTCGTAGCCATCTCCGAGAACGCCTCCAGCGGTGGGCAGGAACAGGCGATGTTGCGGTCGCCGTAGACGTTGTCGATCCGGTTGACCGGGCAGAAGTACTTGTCCATCTTCATGCCCGGCAGCGGGAACGCGGCCCGAGATCGGGTATAGGACCGGTCCCACTCGTCGGCCGTCAACTCCTCCACGGTGTGTGGTGCGTTGCGCAGGATGCTGGAATCGGCTTCCATCCTCCCCGCGGCGACATCGGCGATCTCGCCCCGGATCGCGATCATGGCGTCGCAGAAGCGGTCGATCTCAGCCAGGCTCTCGGACTCGGTCGGCTCGATCATCAGCGTTCCCGCCACCGGAAACGACATCGTCGGGGCGTGGAATCCGTAGTCGGCCAGGCGCTTGGCCACATCGTCGTTGCTCACGCCGCTGTCGTGGGCGATCTTACGCAGATCGATGATGCACTCATGGGCGACCAGACCATGGGCCCCGGTATAGAGAACCGGGTAATCGTCTCCCAGACGATGGGCGATGTAGTTGGCCGCCAACACCGCAGCCTCGGTGGCTCGACGTAGACCATCCGGGCCCATCATCTTCATGTACATCCACGAGATCGGCAGGATCCCGGCCGAGCCCCACGGGGCTGACGACACCGCCCCGACGGCGCCGGTGTTGTCGATCTCGACCACCGGATGGCT
>JAOUGG010000230.1 GCA_029857855.1 Acidimicrobiia bacterium
CCCGGGTGATTTCCGTCACGTGCTCGGTCACTTTCCGACCGGCGTGACGGTGGTGACGACCGACGGGGAGCCGGGCGCCGGTCGACCGGCCGGGGTCACCATCGGGTCATTCACCTCGATCTCGCTCGACCCGCCGCTCGTCGGCTTCTACCTCGGCTCCGGAGCAGGCACCCGCGACGTGGTGGAGTTGGCCGGTCACTTCTGTGTCAACATCCTGGCCGACGACCAGCAGGAGCTCAGCAACCGGATGGCCTCGAAGGCCGACGACAAGTTCGAGGGGATCACCTACGAGCTGTCGGAGACCGGCTCGCCGATCCTGCCGGATGTGCTCGGCATCATCGACTGCCGGATCCATCAGGTGGTGGAGGCCGGCGACCACGATCTGATCATCGGCCGGGTCCTGAACCTGTCCGTGCGCCGGGAGGGCCGTCCATTGCTGTTCTTCAAGGGGCAATACGGATCATTCGCCACCTGATTCCGGGGTAGATCGTCCCCGGCGCCGACCGCCTCGCCGGTGGTTACATGGAGACAAGAGCCGATCGGCTGTCGAACCGTGGAGGTCGATGGCGATCGGATGAGTGTGGCGACGAGGCGGAAGGCGGCGGGTTTTGGCTATCCAGGCGGTGCGAACAGAGATCGAGGAGCCGAGGTTCAGCCCGCTCTGGTTTGCCACAGCTGTGGCCTCGATCGGATTCATGGCCGCCGTGGCGCCGAGCGGCTTGTATCTGCTCGGCTTCCTCGGCGTGATCATCCTCACCCATGAGGCCGGGCACCTGGTGGCGGCTCGCTGGGCCGGCATGCGGCCGTCGGAGTTCTTCTGGGGGTTCGGACCGGAGATCTGCTCGGTCACCGTCGGTGACTGCCGCTACGGCCTGAAAGTGCTGTTCCTGGGCGGATACGTGAAGATCGAGGGGATGACCCCGGCATCGGAGGTCCCCGAGGGGTTCGACGAGGCGGGCACCTATCGGGCGGCTTCCCATTGGGGTCGCCTGTTCACCATCCTGGCCGGACCGGCGGTCAACATGGCCACGGCCGTACTGGCCTTCGCCGCCGTCGAGTGGCGGAACGGGGCGAGCTTCGTCGAGTCGTGGCGAACCGCGCTGGCCCTGGTTCAGCTGGTGATCACGGCGACGGCCGCATCGCTGGTCCGGCTGGTGGCTCAGCTCGGTACCTACGTGAGCGCCGTCATCGATGTTTCAGGGGCCACGGAGGCGCCGGTCCGGTTCCTGTCGCCGGTCGGTCAGGCGGCGATCAGCGGCCAGGTCATCGAGCGCGGCGTCGGACCGAGCCTCCAATGGTTCGGGATCCTGGCCTGCGCGGTCGGCGCCATCAATCTCCTGCCGCTGCCTCCGCTCGACGGCTCCCATGCCCTGGTGGCGGTGTTCGAGGGCGTCGTGCAGCGCATCAAGCGGGATCGCACGATCACGTTCGACGTCACCAGGCTGGTTCCGGTCGCCTATCTGACGATCGGGGCGCTCGTGGCCCTGTCGGTGACCGCGCTCGTGCTCGACCTGCGTGACCTGACCGCCTCGTAGAGCCCGTCCGCCTATCAGTGGGCTATGTTTGCAGCTCATGGCTGTCTACGCACTCGGCGGGGCCGAACCCAGGATTCACCCGACGGCTTTCGTCCATCCCCAGGCGACGGTGATCGGAAACGTCGAGATCGGGGCCGACTCCTCCATCTGGCCGTCCGCCGTGTTGCGGGGTGACGAGGGTTTCATCCGGATCGGTAGTCGAACGTCGGTGCAGGACTGCTCGGTCCTGCACACCACCGCCGAGCAGCCGACAATCGTCGGTGACGAGTGCGTCATCGGCCACATCGTCCACCTGGAGGGCTGCACGGTCGAGAACCGGGCGCTGGTCGGCAACGGCGCCGTCGTGTTGCACCGGGCCGTTATCAGAAGCTGCTCGTTGGTCGCGTCCAACGCCGTCGTGCCCAACGACATGGAGGTGCCAACCGGCGCCATGGCCCTCGGCGTTCCAGCCAAGATCCGGGAGGGCAAGGTCACGGTCGACATGATCATCGACGGTGTGGAGGCCTACGTCGAACGGGCTCGAATGTACCGGTCGCAGCTTCGTCGCCTCGACTGATCCGGCCTTCCGGACGTCGTCGTCCGTTTGGATTCAATGTCGCCGGGCATTGTTACTATGGACGTAGTGGAAATACGCCACTGAATGCCCGCACGTTCGCTTTTGGAGCCCCTATGACGGTTACGCCCGACAACCTCGATCTTGGTCGCTACAAGCTCGGTTGGAGTGATGCGGAAGACTACGTGTTCAAGCCCAAGAAGGGGCTGAACGAGGACATCGTCCGTGAGATGTCGTGGATGAAGGGCGAGCCCGACTGGATGCTCGACATGCGGCTCAAGTCGCTGCGTCACTTCGAACGCCGGCCGATGCCGAACTGGGGCGGCGACATGTCGGAGATCTATTTCGACGACATCTTCTACTACATCAAGCCGACCGAGGGCCAGGTCGACCGCTGGGAGGACCTGCCCGACGCCATCAAGGACACCTACGAGAAGCTGGGTATCCCCGAGGCCGAGCGCAAATACCTGGCCGGTGTGACCGCCCAGTACGAGTCGGAGGTCGTCTTCCACCGCAACCGCGAGGACCTCGAGCGTCTCGGCGTGGTGTTCTGCGACATGGACACCGCTCTGCGGGAGTACCCGGACCTGGTCAAGCCGTACTTCGGCAAGATCATCCCGATGAACGACAACAAGTTCTCGGCGCTCAACACCTCGGTGTGGTCGGGTGGCTCGTTCATCTACGTACCGCCCGGTGTCGAGGTCGATCAGCCGCTGCAGGCCTATTTCCGGATCAACGCGGAGAACATGGGTCAGTTCGAGCGGACCCTCATCATCGCCGACGAGGGCTCGAAGGTTCACTACATCGAGGGCTGCTCGGCTCCGGTGTACACGTCCGATTCGCTGCACTCGGCGGTGGTCGAGATCGTCGTGAAGCCGTCGGCCCACGTCACCTACACCACGATCCAGAACTGGTCCTCCAACGTGTTCAACCTGGTGACCAAGCGGGCCAGGGTCGAAGCCGAGGGCCACATGGAGTGGATCGACGGCAACATCGGTTCCCGGCTTACCATGAAGTATCCGGCCGTCTGGCTGGTGGGCCCCAAGGCCACCGGCGAGGTGCTCTCGGTGGCCTATGCCGGACCGGGCCAGCACCAGGACACCGGGGCCAAGATGGTCCACGCCGCACCGGAGACGTCATCCAAGATCGTGTCGAAGTCGATCTCGAAGGACGGCGGACGGTCTTCCTACCGTGGTCTCGTGCGGGTGGAGGACGACGCGTACGGCTGCAAGAGCCACGTCCAGTGTGACGCCCTGATCCTCGACGACCAGTCGATCTCCGACACCTATCCCTACATGGAGATCGGTTCCCAGGACGCCCAGATCGGCCATGAGGCCACGGTCTCGAAGGTGGCCGACGAGCAGCTGTTCTATCTCATGAGCCGCGGCCTCTCCGAGGAGCAGGCCATCGGCATGGTGGTCAACGGCTTCATCGAGCCGGTGACCCGGACCCTGCCCATGGAGTACGCGGTCGAGTGGTCCCGCCTGATCGAGCTCCAAATGGAGGGCTCGGTCGGCTGACCTGCGTGTTCGGCGAGTTTCGCTTGCGAAACTCGGTTAGGTGCTGCCCCGCAGCACCGGCGGAGGGCTCGGTCGGTTAGTCGATTCGAGCGCGCAGTGAGCACGCACGACCGCGCAAACCTCGACAGCAAGAACGCCGGTGTCGGTCGAGAGGCTGCAACTCTTTGTCGCCGTCGAGGATGGGCTGGTGAGATCGGCGGTGATCGAAGCCGCCCGGTATCAGCCCTGGGCCAGGGAGGTCTGGAGTCCCTTCGGCGACTGGCTGGAGACCGACCCGGTCGATGATATCGAGTTGGTCTATCCCGCTGGAGGACCAGGTTTAGCGGATGTGATGGACCCCGCAGCACGTTTGCGCTATGAGCAACTCACCGACGAGTTTGTCAGGAAGGTTGGTCGGGTCAGTTTGACCGAGGACGAGCCGTGATCGGCCCGCTGTGAACGAGAAAGACCCGGTTGTGTACCGGGCCTTCCTCGTTTCCAGATCGGTTGGGGAACCGCTACTCGGAGCCGGAGCCCCCGATGTCCGGGATCTTGTCGGTGAGCTCGTCGGCCTTGTCGGCGAGATCCTTGGCCTTCTCGCCCATGTCGCCCGGAAGCTTGTCGGCGTGCTCGTCGGCGAGGTCCTTGGCCTGATCGGCGGTACCTTTGGCCTTGCCTCCGAGATCCTTGAGCTTGTCGAATATTCCCATCGGTGAACTCCTTTGTTTTGGTCCCACTGGGGCCGGGTGCCCGGTCGAGCACGCCCGTGGCCGGAGGTGGACGATTCCAGGCTAGTGACTGCTTGTTTCGTTCCTACGACGATTGCGAGGGCTGCTTTGTCGCGAGCCTGTCGGGCCGACCGGGCCGTTGTGACAAATCCGTGACGAGGGGAACCAATCCCTCGCCGCTGTCGCCCAAAGAACCATGAGCACCCCGAAGCGAACCCGACTGCAGGCCCGGCTGGCACTTCTGGCCATTCTGACGATGATTTCCGTCCTTGCGTCGTGCGGATCCGATGACTCGGAGAGCGACGCCGCCACCGACGTCTCGGACGAGTCGTCGGGTGACACGGCCACCGACGACGCCGACGAGGGCCTCGTCACGGCGGAATCAGCCGACGAGGAGCAAGCCTCGGATGCTGCGATGGACGATGCCGCGACCATGGCGGAGTCCGATGCGGCGGAGGGTTCGTCCGCCCGGACGAGCGTCGGCGGTGTCGACGCCGCAGCCGATGGGGCGGCTCCGGCCAACGGCGGATTCTTCGCCCCGTCCGAGCCCGAGGCCCCCGACACCGAGGCCAACTTCGCCGACTACGGCATTCGACCGTTCGTCGAGACCACCCGGGATCCGCTGTCGACGTTCGCGCTCGACGTCGACACCGGGGCCTACACGGTGGGTCGCCAGTGGCTCGAGTCCGGTCAGCTGCCACCCCGGGAGTCGGTCCGGGTCGAGGAGTACGTCAACAGCTTCGACTACGACTATCCGGCTCCCCGTGAGGGCCTGACGGTGGTGGCCGACGGTGGGCCGTCACCGTTTGATCGTGACAACGTCATCCTGCGGCTCGGGGTCCAGGCCGAGCAGGTTTCGAACGCTGAACGTCCCGACGCCGCGCTGACCTTCGTCGTCGACACCTCCGGCTCGATGGATCGCCCGAACCGCCTCGGTCTGGTCAAGGATGCGCTGGCCGGCCTGACCCGTGAGCTTTCCGATGACGACACCGTCGCCATCGTGACCTACTCCGACGCGGGCCAGGTCGTGCTGCCGCCCACCGAGGTCCGGGACCGCAACGAGATTCTCGATGCCATCGACCGGTTGCGTCCCGACGGTTCCACCAATCTCGAGGCCGGGCTGGCCGTCGGCTACGAGTTGGCCAACGAGCAGTACCGGCGGGGTGGGGTGAACCGGGTGATTCTGGCCTCCGACGGTATCGCCAACGTCGGGCTCACCGACCCCGACGGTCTGTCCCGCATGATCCGTGATGACGCCGACGAGGGCATTCAGCTCGTCACGATCGGCGTCGGGATGGATGACTTCAACGAC
>JAOUGG010000231.1 GCA_029857855.1 Acidimicrobiia bacterium
CGGCCTGGTCGAGCATGGTGGCCCACAGCTCACCCCCGCCGTCGTGAACCAACACTTGTTGCGGCTCGTTGTTCAGCCCGGTGTCGAGCCCGAGGGCGTCGGCCAGGCGGTGGGCGGGATCGATGGTGAGCACGACCACCCGCTCCCCGCGCTCGGACAATGCGAGCCCGAGCGCGGCCGCCACCGTCGTCTTGCCCACCCCGCCGGATCCGAGGCAGAGAATCACCCGGTGGTTGGTGAACGGAGCCGTTTCCCGGCCGAGGTTCGGATCGGTCACCCGTGGCCCCCGTCGCCGAGGACGACCGGGCTCTCGACCAGCGCGTCGGCCAGGATCGCCAGGTCGTCGGGGCCGAGAGAGGCCGTGAAAAGCTGGGGGAGGTGGATCCGCGGCAACGGCAGTTCGGTTCCGAGCCTGGCCAGCTGGGCCTGCTGGTCGGCGGTCCGTGCCAGTCGGTAGGTTGCGGCCCGCAGCGCCTCGTCGTCCGCCTCGTCGTCCGCCTCGGCGGCGGCACCGTCGACCGCCTCGGCCAGCCCGTCGATCTCGGGCCACAGGCCGTTGATGACGAGCGGACCGAGTTTCACCCCGACCTCCTCCTCGATGTCGAAGGCGGTCTCGATCGTCTCCGACACCGGCGTCTCCTCGGGCAGTGTGACCAGCATGACCCGGCAGCGGGCTTCGTCGCCGAGGAGGGCCAGGACCTGATCGGCCTGGTCCCGGATCGGTCCGCCGGAGGCCGAGTCGGCCATGCCGGCCGCTGCGGTCAGCAGCGACAGCGCGTGCCCCGATGCCGGTGCGTCGACCACGATGAGATCGGCGATGCCTGACTCCTCGAGCTGGCGGATCTTGCCCAGGGTCACCAGGTCCCGCAGGCCGGGGGCGGCCGCAACCACCACCTCCACCGCCCCGGTTCGGCTGAAGGTCCGGATGATGGGACCCATGCCGGTGCGATCGAGGTAGTCGGCCAGGGCTTCGTCGGGGCGCAGCTGCATGACCTCGAGCGTGCCGGCATCGTCGGGCAGCAGACGCTCGGCGGCCCGTCGGGGTTCGGGGCCGACCGAACCAAGCCCGAGTGGTTCGAGGTTGCTGTAACCCTCCAGCTCGATGAGAAGAACGTCACATCCGCTTCTGGCGGCCGCGAAGGCGATGACAGCCCCTACCGTTGTCTTCCCGACCCCTCCCTTACCGGCCACGATGAGGACATTGGATGCGGCGAAGAAGCTCTGAACAGACACCACACACGAGGCTAACGGTCCGGCGCACCCTGCTGTCGGTGATGCCGTCGATGATGCTGATGGTGTTGGCGTTTACCGTGCTGTCGCTCACCAACGCAACGCCTGCCGCCGCCCAGGACAGCGCAGCCACCTGTCCGGAGGATCTGAACGCCGTCGAGTCGTCGGATTCGGTGGTCCGATTCGTCAAGGTCGCCGGTCTGATCGATCCGGCCGTTCGTGACTACATGCTCTCCCAGCTCGACCAGGCGGAGGCCGACCCGAACGCCGTCGGCTACGTACTCTGGATGAACAGCAACGGTTCGGTGCTCAACGACGACGACTACCTGGAGCTGGCAACCCGGCTGCGGGAGTCTCCGGTCGAAACCGCCCTGTGGGTCGGCAACACCGGCTCGACGGCTCGGGGCGGTGCCGCCGAGCTGGCCACGGTCGTCGACCTCGTGGCGGTCACCCCGAACTCCACCATCGGTCGAACCGGCGAACGGCGCCTCCCGGCTGAATGGGGAAGCGCGTTCGGCGACGCCGCCGCCCGGCTCGAGACCGGTCTGTTCTCCGCCAACCAGGCCATCGAGGCCGGCATCTCCGTCGGTCCACTTGAGAACACCGTGCCGATCGGATCGTTCGCCACCATGCTGTCGGGGTTCGAGGTCTTCGAATGTGTCGACGCCGCCGGCGCCCTGGCCACGATTCCCACCACCCAGCCGCTGCTGTCCGGCCTGCCCCTGGCCCATCAACTCTTCCACACGGTGGCCAGCCCGGAGGTGGCCTACCTGTTGTTCGTCATGGGGCTCGCGATCCTGGTCTTCGAACTGTTTGTGGCCGGTGTCGGCATCGCCGGTGTCATCGGCGCCGGGTCGTTGTTCCTGGGCGGCTACGGCCTTGCCGTCCTCCCGGTCAACTGGTGGGCCGTGGCCCTGCTGCTTGTGGCCATGTTCTTTCTGGCCATCGACATCCAGACCAACGTGCCCCGCTTCTACACCATCGCCGGCCTGGTCGGTTTCGTGCTTGGAACCTGGTTCCTCTACGACGGCGTCTCGATGTCGTGGATCACCGCGCTGGTCGGCATCGTCTCAGCCGTTCTGTACGCCTATACCGGAATGCCGTCGATGGTGCGCACACGGTTCTCCACCCCCACGATCGGACGCAAATGGATGATCGGCGAGTTGGGGGAGGCGGTCTCGGCTGTCGACCCGGAAGGCACCGTCAGGATCCGCGACGTGGCGTGGCGGGCGATCACCAACCGGGCCACCCCGATCGAGCAGGGCGAGTCGATTCGAGTAATCGGAATCAACCGTTTGATCCTCGAAGTCGAACCCACCGACGGCGGTGCCAAGGACTACCGGGAGCGCCGGAGCGCAACCCCGGACGGGGAATAACGGCCTTCGGCGAAAAATCGTTCCACAAGGTTCTTGTCATCAGCCCCTGAATCGACATAAAGTTTCCTCCACAAGGGGGAATATCCGTGACATTCACGCATCCAGTAAGCGGCCGTCCATGGGACGACGGCTCGTGGCAGGACGCAGCAGCGTGCCGTGGACCGAACCAATCGATCTTCTTTCCGCCGCCCCGTCTGGAGCGGCGTACCGACAAGCGTCGCCGCGAGGAGCGGGCGAAGGAGATCTGCGCGGTCTGCCCGGTGTTGGACATGTGTCGTCGCTACGCGCTGGAGATCGGCGAGCAGCACGGCATCTGGGGAGGCCTGACGGCCAAGGAGCGGCGTGAGCTGATCCCTGCCCGCCGGTAGCCGAGGTCCGGCCGCTTCGAAAGAACCGACTTGTGGTGCTTGCAGGCTTACAGTCGCGGGCCGGGGATTCGCAGATCGTCGCGCCGCCTGGTCATGCCGTTGCCGTCGAGATGGGCCAGCAGCGCCAGGACGTACTTGCGCGTGGTGTCGAGGAGATCCCGGATCTCCGCCACCGTCAGGCCGTCCGATCCGGCGAACGCCTCGCGTAGCACGGCCCGGGCTTGATCGATCGCGGCCTGGGCGAAGTAGATCCCGTCCTGCTCGACGACGAGGCCCCGGCGCACGAGCTCTCGAATCTCGCCGCGATCCACGCCATCGGGGCCGGGAGGAGTGAACGGCTCGGCGGCCAACGAAGCCACCCATGGGTGATCGGCCAGCGGATCGATGACCGGACCAACGACGGCCCGGCCCTGCTCGATGCGTACCGTTTCGATGGTGTCGAGCACCGTGCGCTGCCGGTCGTTCAGGGATGCCAGATCCAATCCGAGCGGTCCGGCTCCGGTCACCATGGCCTCCACCTCGGCCCGGAGCGTGGCGAGGGCGCCTTCGTGTACCACCCAGCGCCCGATGGTCGGGTGGTGGTCGGTCCCGGTCAGGCGCCGCAGCTCGTCGACATCGACCCAACCCCGTTCGGCCACGATCCGCTCCACCGAGTCGTCAGGTCGGGCCTTTGCGGCCGGCAGGACGGGATCGACGTCGAGGATGCGACCGCCGCCGACCGTCTCGTGGCGGCCGCTCTCGCGGAGAATGAACCGATCACCCGGTGTCAGCGGGACGGCCCGGGACAGGTAGAGCCGGACGTTGCCGGTCGCCCCCGGGGGGATCTCGGCGGGCAGGTCGGCGCCGGGTTCGGCGTCGGTGTCGGCGAGGACCCGAAGGCGACACGGAAACTCGCCGGACCCGATGTAGGCCGCGTACGCGCCGCGCCTGGTCACCGGATGGTCGAGTCCGTCCAGGACCGAGAGCTCGGCGTCGACCATGGCGCTGTGATGCCAGGCGCCCTCGGCCACGAGCACGTCGCCACGGGCCATGTCGTGATGGCTGACCCCGACGAGGTTCAGCGCCACCCGGTTTCCGGCCTCGACCCGGTTGAGATCGCGGTGATGGTTCTGGATGCCACGGATCCGGATCGTGTCGGCGCCCGATGCGGCGCTGCTGACCGCCAGTTCGTCGCCGACGGCCACCGGCCCGCCGGTCAGTGTTCCGGTCACGACGGCGCCGACGCCGGGAGGGGCAAACGCCCGGTCGACCCACAGGCGAGGGGTGCCGCTGACAGCCCGGGTCTCCGCGTCGGCGGCCAAGCCGTCGAGCGCGGTCCGCAGTGTGTCGAGGCCCTCCCCGTCGGGTCCGTCGCCGGCGGCCACCGCGATGATGTCGGCACCTTCGAGGAATGTTCCGACGACGTGTTCCTCGACATCGAGCTGGGCCAACTCCCGCAGGTCGTCGTCGACCAGATCGACCTTGGTCAAAGCCACCACGCCGCTCGTCAGTCCCAGCATGTCGAGGATGCGAAGGTGTTCCTCGGACTGCGGCTTCCAGCCCTCGGTGGCGGCCACGACGAACAGGCACCCGTCGACCGCCCCGACACCCGACAGCATGTTGCGGAGGAAGCGGATATGGCCCGGCACGTCGACCAGCGACAGCGCCCGGCCCGATGGCAACGTCGTCGACGCGAAGCCAAGGTCGATTGTCAGGCCCCGCTCCTTCTCCTCGGCCCACCGATCGGGATCGGTGCCGGTCAACGCCCGGACCAGGGTCGACTTGCCGTGATCGACGTGGCCCGCGGTGGCGATGACGGTCACCGCATCACCGGGCTTCGAGCACCTGGCGGAGGCCGGCCGCCAGATAGCCGTCGTCGGCCGGGTCGATGGTGCGCAGGTCGAGAATGGTCTCGTCGTTCTCGATGCGGGCGATGACTGGACGGTCCAGGTCTCGCAGGGGCGTGACCAGATCGCCGTCGATGCGCAGGCCGTGGCTGGGGAAGCTCACGGTCGGCAGCGTGCCGCCTCCCGGCACCGAGTCGCAGGAGGCGCTGATCAGCCCGTGATCCGATCCCACCTCGGCGACGACGGCGTCGGCTCGGCTGACCAGCTCGGTGACCGGCGTGGCCACCATGCGCCACAACGGGATGTCGTCGCCACGGCGATCGAGGTAGGCGAGGGTGGTGTCCTGCACGGCGTTCAGCACCAGCGATCCCGGCCGGACGGCGCGGGCGAGCGGATGACGGCCGCACTTCTCGACGAGGTCGCGGCGCCCGGCGATGATGCCGGCCTGCGGGCCGCCGAACAGCTTGTCGCCGCTGAACAACACCAGGTCGGCCCCGGCGGCCAGCGTCTGGCGCACCGCCGGTTCTTCGGCCAGCCAGCTCGGCGGCGGGCCGTCGAGCCACGGGCACGCCACGTCGAGTAGGCCCGAGCCGAGATCGACGACGAGAGCGGCGTCGGCCAGCTCGGGCGCCCGGGCCAGAGTCTCCGTTGACACGTCCTGGGTGAACCCGACGATCTTGTAGTTCGAGCGGTGGACCTTCAGCACCATGGTGAGATCCTCGGCGCCGGTGTAGTCCGTGAGCCGGCACCGGTTGGTCGTGCCGACCTCGACCAGTTCGGCCCCCGACTGGGCCATCACGTCGGGAATGCGGAAGCCGCCG
>JAOUGG010000232.1 GCA_029857855.1 Acidimicrobiia bacterium
GCCGACGACGAGGCTGCTGTCGCCGAAGCCGTCGACCATACGTTCCTTGCGGCACTCAAGATAGAGGTGGCCGCCGACAACAAAGACGTCGCGCCCGTTGGCGGCAGGAAACGTGTCGAGGGCGTCGACGATCGGCTTGGAGTCGTCTTCGCTGCGGGGAGCGGCGGTCAGGCTGGACAGCACGACTTGGTCGGGCCGCAGATAGCTGACGGTGAAGGTCCCCTCCCGCTCGACGTTGCGGTACGTGGCATGGCGAGGGGTGCAGACGAAGCCGAAGTAGGGGCCCCAACCCATCGGTGTGACCATGTGCTTGGGTGCCAGGTCGATGTCACCGCCGGGATCGACCGTTCCGACCAGGACGAGCGGAGCGACGGTGAAGACCCGCTCCCAGAGGCCGGCGGTGGGATCAAGGGAGATGTAGTTGGCCAGCGAGATGCTTCCCATTCGGTTCTCCTCTATCAAGTCCAGATTAACCCAGGTCGGGTGTGGACTTGACGGGACTTTAGCCACTTTCGCCGCCGCCGACGGTGGTGATTGACTGGTGTTGACGGTTGGGCATCTGACATGGACCGGGGGGGACGATCGTCCCTGGACGCAATCGGACCTCTTGGTGCAGACTCGGAACCGTGAACGCGCCTGACTACGTGAACCATGCTGCCCTGAAGGCCTGGGTCGACGAAACCGTCGCCCTGTGCAAACCGGCCGAGGTGCACTGGTGTGACGGATCCGACGAGGAGTACGACCGTCTGTGTCAGGAACTGGTCGATGCCGGCACGTTCATCCGCCTCAACGACGCGAAGCGCCCCAACAGCTTTCTCGCCCGGTCCGACCCGAGTGATGTGGCCCGCGTCGAGGACCGCACGTTCATCTGCTCACGCACCGCCGATGATGCCGGTCCGACGAACAACTGGATGGATCCCGACGAGATGAAGGGCATCCTGGGCGGCTTGTTCGACGGCTGCATGGCCGGCCGCACCATGTACGTGATCCCGTTCAGCATGGGTCCGCTCGGGTCCGATATCGCCCAACTGGGCGTCGAGATCACCGACTCCGCCTATGTGGCGGTGAACATGAAGATCATGACCCGTATGGGTCGGCCCGCCGTCGAGGCGCTCGGGGACGACGGCGACTTCGTCCCCTGCCTTCACACCGTCGGTGCGCCGCTGGCCGAGGGCGACGAGGATGTGCCGTGGCCCTGCAATCCCGATGAGAAGTACATCGTGCACTTCCCCGAGGAGCGGTCGATCTGGAGCTACGGCAGTGGCTACGGCGGCAACGCCCTGCTGGGCAAGAAGTGTCTCGCCCTCCGAATCGCGTCGACGATGGCCCGCGACGAGGGATGGCTGGCCGAACACATGCTGATCATGGGCGTCACCGATCCCGGCGGGGAGAAGACGTTTGTCGCCGCCGCCTTCCCGAGCGCCTGCGGCAAGACCAACTTCGCCATGCTGGTTCCGCCCCCGTCGTTCCAGGAGGAGGGCTGGAAGGTCACCACCATCGGCGACGACATCGCCTGGATCAAGCCGTCGCCCGACGACGGCAAGCTCTACGCCATCAACCCCGAGGCCGGTTACTTCGGCGTGGCCCCCGGCACCTCGTATGACACGAACCCGTCGGCGATGGAGTCGATCCGCGCCAACTCGATCTTCACCAACGTTGCCCTCACCGACGACGGCGACGTCTGGTGGGAGGGCATGGACGGTGATCCACCGGCTCACGCCATCGACTGGCAGGGCAGCGACTGGACCCCCGACGCCGACCGCAAGGCCTCGCACCCCAACGCCCGGTTCACCGCTCCGGCCTCGCAGAACCCGGCCCTCGACCCCGACTGGGACGATCCAAAGGGGGTCCCGATCAACGCCTTTGTGTTCGGAGGTCGTCGATCGGGCACGATCCCGCTGGTCGTGCAGAGCTTCAACTGGGCCTACGGCGTGTTCATGGCCGCCACCATGGGGTCCGAGACGACGGCGGCGGCGTTCGGCCAGCAGGGGGTCGTCCGTCGCGATCCGTTCGCCATGTTGCCGTTCGCTGGTTACCACATGGGCGACTACATCAACCACTGGCTGTCGTTCGGTCGCAACATCTACAACCCGCCCCGCATCTTCCAGGTCAACTGGTTCCGCCGCGACGACGATGGCTCGTTCGTCTGGCCGGGGTTCGGCGAGAACATGCGGATCCTGCAGTGGATCGTCGAGCGTTCCCGAGGCCGGGCGGTCGGTGTCGAGGGCCCACTGGGCTGGATGCCCCGTTACCACGACCTCAACTGGAAGGGCCTGGAGCAGTTCACCGAGCAGGAGTTCCTGGAGTGCCTCTCGGTCGATCGGGCCGACTGGGACGCCGAGCTGCTTCAGATCGAGGAGCTGTTCATGCGGCTCCACACCCGGCTGCCGTCGGAGATGACGGCCATCCGATCGCTGGTGGCCGGTGCCCTCTGGCGTTCACCGAGCCACTGGGAGATGAATCCCGATCCGACCTGATCCGAGCCGGTCCTCATCACGGAGAATCTCGCCGATTTCCGGCTCGAACACGAGTCGCTCGGCGCGATCACGCTGGCTCTGCTGCCCGAAGGCGCCGAGATTCCGAAACCGCCACAGGACCGTCTTGATGCCCTGGCCGGATCGGCCAGCCGACCAGGCTGACTCAGAGTACGGGCGCTCACAGGAGGCACACTCCCTCGTTTCTGAGTCGGTTGGTTTGCTCGACGTCGTAGCCCGCCTCGTCGATGGCGGCGATGATGCAGCCGTCATCACCGCCAACCACGGTGACGGTCTTGGTGTTGAGGTCGATGGCGACCCGCTCGACTCCGTCGAGTGGGCGCAAGCGGTCGGTGATGGCGTTTAAGCAGTGGTCGCAGCTCATGCCGGGAACAGAGTAGGTGTGGGTGCTGGTCACCCGTTGATCATAGGGCTTCCAGTCGACTGGAAGGTCAAGAGGATGTGATCGTAGGTGCGTGCGTGAGGTCGCGTACAGTCGACTTGCTACTACAGTTCGTCGTATGAAGACTGCTTCGAACTCTCACCGAACGTCCATCCGGTTCGTCGTGAGAGGGGTGTTGACATTCCGGGTTGCTCTCACTCTCATGATCGTGATCGGCGTAGCGGTCTCGGGCTGTGGAGGTCCTGACGTTGAGCCCGGCGCCTCGGCTGAGAACGCAATCCGGTTGCTGCCGGTTGAGGACTTCGAAGCCTTTGTCGAAGACACGCCTGAGAGTGCACTCATCAACGTCCACATCCCGTATGAGGGTCACATCGCCAGTACGGACGAGTTTGTCGCATTCGACCGGATTCTCGACTGGGAAGGGTTGCCCGAAGATCGCTCAGAAGTGATTGTCCTGTACTGTCGATCCGGGAGCATGTCCGGCCAAGCGGCTCGAGATCTCGCCGAGGCGGGGTACACCAACATCGTCGACCTTGAAGGCGGCATGAACGCTTGGGCCGCGTCAGGGCGAACACTTGAGTCGGATCCCCCACCCGGATCCGGCTGAGTGCCACTTCCTGCAAATCACGGACCGCGGGCCAGTGGAGGATCGGTTGATCCATGGTTCACTGGTTGGCGACGATGAACGGCCGGCTGAGGAGGACCTGGTGACCACGCGACGGCCGATAGGTGCCCTCGAGGACGAGGTCATGGAGTATCTGTGGGCGACGGAAGGCCCCGCCACTCCCGCCGAGGTCCATCAGGCTGTTGCGCCTGATCTGGCTTACACCACGGTGATGACGGTTCTGACTCGGTTGTGGACCAAGGAGCTGTTGACCAGGGAGGCCAAGGGGAGGGCGTTTGCGTACAGCCCGGTTCGTAGTGAGGCGCAACACCGTGCCGAGTTGATGCAAACCGCGCTGGACGACAGCGCCGATCGGGAAGCGGTACTGAGCTCGTTCGTCGCATCCCTCAGTCGAGCCGACGTCAAGAGGCTCCGAAGCCTCCTCAAAGGGGAGTCTTCGTGAACGTCGAATTCGTCCTTCCCGGCTTGGCCGTTTTGGCTGTGGCGGTTGCACTGGGAGCGGGGCGATGGCCGTTGGTGCCGCGGGCCAATGTGTGGGCGTTGACAACGGTTGCGGTGGTAGCGGCGACGACGGTCACTTCGGTGGTGGCAACGATGGTTGCCGGGTTTGTGCTCGGCCCGGTACGACGGGCGGAGGTTGTGGAGTGGTGCCGTATCCTGCCTCTGCACCACGAGGTCACCACCCTGGAGGGAATCGCCGCCAGCGTCGCCTCAGCCGTGATGGCTCTGCGAGTCGTTCTGGTGATGAGGCGGCGCCAGGCTGCTTCCGTGTCAACCGATGGCCGACGAGTCGCCGTGCTCGAGACGGCCAAGCCCGTGGCGTATGCCGCCCCCGGCAAGCCGGGCTGTGTGGTCGTGTCAACCGGATTGCTGTCGGTCCTCGAGCCTCGGGAGCGACAGGTGGTGTTCGCTCACGAGCGGGCCCACCTGCAGCTGGCCCACCATCGCCTTCTTCTCGCCGGGGCTTTGTCGGTGGCCGTAGTGCCGATTCTTGCGCCGCTCGTGCAACGACTTCGTCTGGCCACCGAGCGTCAGGCCGACGAGCAGGCCGTGATCGCGATGGGCGGTGATCGCCAATTGGTGGCGACGGCGATCACGAAGGCTGCGATCACCAAGTCCTCCTTCCATGGGCTCGTGCCGGCCATCAGCGGCGCCTCGGTTGTTGCCCGGGTGGAAGCGTTGATCGGAGCACCACCCAGCCGGTGGACCGACCGAACCGGGGTGGTCCTGGCTGCGGTCGGCACAGCAGCGGTTGTCGGCGCAGGCTCGATCCAGATGCACCATATCTGGGTGCTTGCGGAGCACATCTGTCGCGGCCAGGGCTAACCGAGGGCTAACCGGCGCAGCCGCCTGGGGGCCGGTCTACTGGCAGGAGCGGTCGCTGGCACCTTCGAATTCGGGGACTGGACGGGCCGCTGCCTCGTCGGCGGTTGCGGCGGGGCCGTTGTCGGAGATGTCGGCGATCAGCCAGTCCATCTCGTCGATCTCTCGGCGCTTTGCATCGATGATTCCCGTCGCAAGTTCGCAGACGCGATAATCCTGAATCTCGGCCCGTTCGCTGGTGAGAATGGCGATCGAGTGATGGGGGATCATGGCCCGCATCCAGGAGCGATCCTGAACGGTTGTCTGGCTCCGTACCAGCCAGAGTGACCCGGCGAACACGATGACAGCGCCCGCTGCGATGCCGATGTTGACCATCGTGTTGCGGTACATGCTGAGCATGAAGCCCAGCATGATGACCGCCATCGTCGCGCCCATGAGTAGTGCCAAATAGACCCGGGTTTCGCTCCATCGTGCATGGTCGAGGGCGACCGTGTTGAGGTACATCAGCCCGAACATCACGATTGTCGAGGTGAGGATCATGGCCCCGAACCGGCCATAGCTCATGTGTACGCCGCGTTGTTCCGACGTTTGACTGGTGTCGGTTGTTTCGGTCGTCCGCTCGGTCGAGTGATCTGAGTGGTTGCGTGTTGTCACTGTTTTGAACGTCCTGTGGTCGCGATCGTGGTCCCTCGCTCCGTACCCGCCATCGGGCAGGATGAAACGACAATATGTAGTAGTCCGACCCGCCGGGTTGCGACTACGACAGTTCGTAGTACAATCCGGTGCCGGCTGAT
>JAOUGG010000233.1 GCA_029857855.1 Acidimicrobiia bacterium
GGCGCCATGGGTTCGCCCGGCCGACACCGGACGCTCCACCAACTGCCTCATCAACGCCGCCGGCATCCACACCCACCTCACCGAGCAGGGCTACCACAACTACGCCATCCCCTATGCCTGGGATGTGCGCCTCGGCCACAAGACCCGGCATGAGGCCATTGAGGAACTCGACGACCAGCTCGATCTCGACGAGGTCACCACCATGTTGGCCGAGGTCGGCTACCAGCCCCGGCGGCGGGAGGTCCTGACCGCCTGGTTCGAACCGGCGTCGCCGATCGACGACGGCGCGGTGCCCGACGGGGCCGAGCTGCGCAGCTTCCTCAGCCGCCGCCTTCCCGACTACGCCATCCCGGCTGCGTTCGTGCCGGTCGAGCAGGTACCGCTGACCGTCAACGGCAAGGTCGACACCGACGCCCTCCCGGCACCCGAGCGGGTGCACCGACCCTCTGCCGGCCTGCACGTTCCGGCGTCGACCGAGACCGAACGCCAGATCGTGAAGGTGTGGGAGAAGGTGCTCGGTATCGAACCGATCGGCGTCGACGACGACTTCTTCGCCCTCGGCGGCGATTCGCTCGCCGCGCTGGAATCGATCGTGGCGCTGGCCGACGCGCTCTCGGTCGACGCGGCCGAGGACCTGGCCTTCCGCCACACCACGCCCCGTTCGCTGGCCCTGGTGCTCGACTCGCTCATGACCGCCGGAGCCGCTGATACCGCCGCCCGTGGCGGCGCCTCCGCCGGGTCCGACGGTCCGGCCGGCTCGACCACCGCAACTGCACCGCCCCGGCCGGAGGCGACGGGCGAGGTGCCGGACCTGTCTCCCGGCCAGCAGGCCATCCTGTTCGACCAGGCGGCCCGGCCCGACGACATCATGTACAACATCGGCCGGGTCTACAGGGTTGAGGCCACCGCCGAGGTCCTACGGGATCAGGCCGCGCTCTGCGGGGTCCTGGAGCGGGTGGCCGAGCGTCACCAGTCGCTGTCGTGGACCTACGGAGCGAGCCGTCGTCGGTTGTCGGGGGCCGAGGCACTGTCGTTCCGAGTTGCGGATCCCGTCGACGAGGCCGACCTGGCCGACACCCTCGCCGCGGTGCACCGGGCGCCTTTCGACCTCGACAACGGCCCGCTCCTGCGCTGCCTCGTCCAGCCGGTCACCGACGGTCCGACCGCCGTCCTGCTCGTCGTCCACCACGCCTCGTCCGACGCCGAGAGCTTCGACATCATCTGGCGTGAGGTCAACATCCTGCTCACCGGAGCCGAACTCGAACCGCTGCCCACCGATTACGGTGGCTACTGCCGCTGGCAGCAGGAGCGTCGGGAGGATCGCGATCGTCGCTACTGGCTCGAGGCCGACGTCGGCACTGGGAACCGGCCGGGTTTCGTGGTGTTCGAACCGGAGCCCGATGGGTTCCTGCAGCGAGCGGCGTCGGTTCCGCCCTCGGCACTCGACCGGGCCGACGGCGCCACCGCCTTCGCTGTCGCGCTGTGTGCCATTGGCGCCGCGCTTCGTCCGTTCTGCACCGAGACGGAGGTCGAGATCGGGCTGATCACCTCGACCCGCACCGATGCCGCTGCCGAGCCGCTCGTCGGCTACTTCCTGAACACAGTCCCGATGGTCATCGACCGCGACGCGGTGGCCGTCGCCCGCCGCCTGGGCGAGACGCTCAGCCACCGGGCCTTTCCCTTGGCCCGCATACTGGCCGATCGTCGGGAAGCGTGTCTGCCGGCGGCCGCCCCCTCGATCTACGTCGCTTTCGACGACCTCGGGCCGGGCACGGTCGGTTCGGCGACGGCCGAACAGCGGGTCCTGTCGAACGGGTCGGCCGTGGCCGACGCCACGATCTTCGTCGAACGCCGCCCCGACCGGCTCGACATCAGCCTCGAATACCGCGGCTCGGTGATGACCGAGGCACAGGCCAAGCGTGTGTTGACCGCCATCGACGCGGCATTGGCGGATCTCACCGGATCGGGTCCGGCCCGGGCGTCGGTGGCTTCCGATCAGGCAAGCCGGCTCGACGGCCCGCCGCTGCCGGAGGACGCGTCCCGGCCGCTGCTCGGCCGGATCGTCGACCTGCTGGACGCGGCCGGGGAGTCACCGGCAGTCGTCTGCGGTGATCGATCCCTCAGTTGGGTCGACCTCGGACGGCGATCCGCCGACCTCGCCCGGCATCTGATCGCCCAGGGGGTGGACCCGGGCGAACCGGTGGCCGTCACCGTCGGCCGCTCCGTCGATCTCGTCGTGGCGATCGTCGGAGTGCTGCGGGCCGGCGGCGCGTACGTGCCCATCGATCCGACCTATCCGCGGCAAAGGCGGGAGCTGTTGCTGGAGCGCTCGGGCGCCCGCATCGTCGTCGACGCCGACCTCATCGAGGCGGCAGCACGATCGCACGGCGCCGCGGCCCGGGATGACGCGCACCTTGCGGCGCTGCCGTCGGTCGGTCCGGACGATCCCGCCTACCTGATCTTCACCTCTGGATCCACCGGGGAACCGAAACCGGTCCGGATCTCCCACGGTCGCCTGACCGCCAGCACGCTGGCTCGACGACCGTTCTACGGCGTCGACGCCACCGGGTCGCCGATCGAAGGCTCCGATACCGTTGCGGACTTCCGCTACCTCATGGTGTCGAGCGCGTCCTTCGACTCAAGTGTGGCCGGGATCTTCTGGACACTGGCCGAGGGCGGCACGCTGGTGCTGCCCACCGACGACGAGGTCCACGACGTCGACGCCGTGGCCGACCTGCTCGTCGATCGGGGCATCACCCACACGCTCATGGTGCCGACCCTCTATCAGGCCGTGATGGCTTCGATGGAGCGTCGGGGCCTGCTGCGCCCCGTCGGCGACCGGCAGCAATGGCCGGGCCAGGTGATCGTGGCCGGTGAGGCCTGCCCTTCCGGTCTCGTCGAGCAGCACTACCGCCATTTCCCGCTGTCGAGGCTGACCAACGAGTACGGGCCGACGGAGGCCACCGTGTGGGCCACCGGCCACCACGTTCGTTTCGGTGACGACCCGGTTCCGATCGGTGTCCCCATCGCCGGTACCTGGTTGGAGGTGCGCGGACCCGATGGTGCCGTGCGTCCGGCGGAGGTGGCCGGTGAGCTGGTAATCGGTGGCGCCGGGGTGGCCGAGCAGTTCGGCTCCACCTACGCCACCGGTGACCGGGCGACCGTTGTCGACGGCATGGTGCAGTACCTGGGCCGGGTCGACAACCAGCTCAACCTTGGCGGTGTTCGGGTCGAACCGGAGGAGATCGAACGGGTACTGGCCGCGGTGCCCGGCGTCCAGGCCGTCGTGGTCACCGCATCGGCGGGCCGCCGCCTCGCCGCCTGGGTCGCCGTCGACGTTGGAACCGAATCGATGGGAGCACCGTCGGACGGCACCGTGCCGGAATCCGATCTGCGGGACGTGGCCGCCGCCGCCCTTCCACCGTTGTGGCGACCGTCGGCCTACCGCCTACGGGCCGATCTTCCGCAGACGGCCAACGGCAAGGTCGACCGCCAGGCCGTGGCCGAGTTCGAGGCTTCGCTCGAGACGGAGGGCCCGACCGGTCGGTCGCCGATGGGCGACGGTGCGGCGGCCACCGAAGCCGAGCGCGCCATGGTCCGGTTGTTCGCCGAAGCCCTCGGCCACGCCGAGTTCGGGCTCGACGACTCCTTCTTCGATCACGGCGGGCATTCGCTCACCGCGATCGAGTTGTTGCTGGCCATCGAGGAGGAGTTCGGTCGACGGATCCCCGTCTCGGCCCTCTATCGATCCCAGACCCCGCGTGGTCTGGTGGCCGTCATCGAGGCGGCCGACCCGAACGACGACCAGGCGGTGCCCGACGGTCTCGACGCCGGGGCCTTTCTCGTCCCGATCCAACCGAACGGCACCCGGGTTCCCGTCTTCGCCATTCACGTCCTCGGCATCGATTGTGCCTACTTCCGGCCGCTGTCGGCGCGGCTCGGCGACGACCAGCCGATGTACGGGCTGGGTCAGCCGACGCACGACGCCGACCTCCGAACCGAGGGGCCGACGTCGGTTGCCGGCATTGCCGCCGAGTACGTAGCCGAGATCAACCGGGTCCGCCCCGACGGGCCACTGATCCTGATCGCCATCTCGCTTGGGGGTGTGGTGGCGTTCGAGACGGCGCAGCAGCTGATCGCCGCCGGTCGTGACGTCGCCTTGCTGGCCCTGTTCGACGCCGCAGGCCCAGCTGCCGTGCAGATGCAGGCCGAACTCGGATTGAAGGGTCGGCTGGCCACCCATGTGAACGCCCTGCGCGACGATCCGCGCGACTACGTGGTCGGTCGGGCGGCCTACAACCTGAAGAAGCTGCGCCGGGCCGCCGAACTCGGCGAGGCCGAGCTGCGGCGTCGGTTCGGTCTCGATCCAAGCCATCGCCTCGAGGTTCGACGCTTCATCGAGGACAACATCCAGAGCCAGCTCCGTTACGAGTACCGGCCCTACCCGGGGCCGATGGCCGTCTACAAGGCGGCCGAGGATCCGTTCACCGGGCATTTCCTCGAGATCGACCTTGGTTGGCGTCCCGTCGCCGACGGTGGTCTGACCATCCGCGTCGTCGAGGGCGACCACCTGACCATGGTCGCCGAACCTCATGTCGGGCGACTGGCCGACCTGCTCCGCGTCGACGTCGACGATGCGCTGGCGGCCGACGATCGTAGGTAATATCACCCGGCGTTGACCCAGACGTCACAATGAGCGACGACAAAACAAGCAAATCGAGCTTAAAAAACCAGCAAATCAAGTTAAATGCCTGGCGCGGATTGCGGGACGTCGTGTAACATCCGGCCACAGGCTTTCCTTTTGAGGAACCTATTTGAGGTATAAGGAACAGCCGTGTCATGTCTGGTCGACTCGATGCGTGAGTTGACCAGACGGGGATGGCAGCGAGGTTGCTCGAAACTCACACTCTTCGTGGTTGACGCGTTTGCGCAATCCACGTGCGTGTCAGTAAGTTCAAACGGGAACAGTAAAAAAGCGATATTCCGAAGGGGAATCAGGATGATCCGATGGTTGATCGGCGTTGGTTTGCGCGCTCGCGTTGCAATTCTCGCCCTCGCATTCGTTGCAATTCTCGGCGGTCTCATTCAGCTGAGATCATCGACCGTCGACGTCTTCCCGGAGTTCGATCCACCGCTCGTCGAGGTTCAGACCGAGGCGCACGGCCTCTCGGCCGCCGAGGTCGAGTCACTGATCACCGTGCCCCTGGAGGCGGACCTGCTCAACGGGGTCGCCTGGCTGGAGGACATGCGCTCGGAGTCCGTGGCCGGCCTGTCATCGATCGTCATGCAGTTCGAACCCGGCACCGATCCGATTCGGGCCCGCCAGATGGTGCAGGAGCGCCTGACCCAGGCCCACGCCCTGCCGAACGTGTCCAAGCCGCCGGTCATGCTCCAGCCGCTGTCCTCCAACAGCCGGGTCTTGATGGTCGGACTCTCGTCGGACGAGATGTCGATGGTCGACTTGGGTGTTCTGGCCCGCTGGAACATCAAACCCCGGCTGCTCGGCGTGCCCGGCGTCGCCAACGTGGCGGTGTGGGGCCACCGGGACCGCCAGCTGCAGGTTCTGGTCGATCCGGCCTCCCTGAACGATGCCGGCGT
>JAOUGG010000234.1 GCA_029857855.1 Acidimicrobiia bacterium
AGCGGACGGCCTTCGCCGTCGGTGGTAACAATGGCCGGACGGTCGACCATGTCGTAGAGGACATCCTTGATCATCCACTCGAGCGAAGGGCCCTTTTCCTCGATCACCATCACCGTCTGCAGACCACGGGCGAACCGCCGAATCGGTTCCGGCGCGAGCGGGAACGGCATGTCGAGGCGAAGGACCCGGACTCCGGCGTCGGCCAACGCGTCGAGGCCGTCGAAACCGAGCCGACGCAGCGCCTGCAGCACTTCCCGGTAGGTGTAACCAGTGGCCACCAGGCCAAGCCACGGGGACCTCGGATCGCTGACGACCCGGTTCAGGTTGTTGGCCTCGCTGTAACGACGGGCCAGAACCAGCCCGGCCTCGTTGATGTCGCGCTCCCGCTCGTTCGTGAAAGGGGCGATGAGGTTGGCGCTCGGCCGGAACGACCGGGGGTTGCCGTCGATCGTGTCGTCGGGGATGACGGGCGTGATCCGATCAAGCGACAGGTCGACGGTTCCCGAACCGTCGGCCACCGCGGTCACGATCTTGAAGCCGGTCCACAGACCGCTGAATCGGGCCAGCGCCACGGCATGACGACCCAGGTCGAGGACGTCCTGGACATCGCCGGGGTACAGCACCGGCATCTTCAGATTCATCATCGTCAGATCCGACGACGAGGGAAGGGTGGAACTCTTGCAGGCCGGATCGTCGCCGACGAGGGCGACGGCGCCACCCAACGGATGCGATCCGGCGTAGACGGCGTGACGGAGGGCGTCACTGGCCCGGTCGATGCCGGGCGCCTTGCCGTACCAGTAGCCGATCACGCCGTCGTAGCGACTCCCCTCCAGTGTCGGCGCCACCTGGCTGCCCATCACGGCGGTCGCCGCCAGCTCCTCGTTGACGCCCGGCTTGCAGACGATGTCGAGATCGGGAACCCGCTTCACCGCACGGGCCATCTCCTGGTCGAAGCCCCCGAGCGGTGACCCCTGGTAGCCGGACAGGAAGACCGCGGTGTTGAGACCGCGGGCGGCGTCGATCCGGAGCTGCTCCATCGGGACGCGGGCCAGCGCCTGTATGCCTGTCAGGAACACCCGGCCCTCGTCGTTGGCGTAGCGGTCGTCGAGTGAGTAATTGTCGAGCGATGTCAAAACGTTCTGCCTTGTGAGTGCGTGTCGTCGGGTAACCGGCGCTGTGCAGCCTGGCCACCTCGAATCAACTCTAGGCGGGCTGCGGTGTCTTGCTGTAAACGGACAACCGGCTCGCATCACCCGATCCGAACCGGCACCGAATCGCCCCCACGACCCATACTGGTTGCTCGGATCACGGGAGGAATGACGATGAACGCAGAGTCGAACCCCGGCGCGAACCAAGCGCCCGCGGTGGATGCGATCGACGCGAAGGCACTCAAGCTGTTCGCCTTCAAGGTGTGGAGCTACAAGATGGGCGAAGTCGTCTCCCTGATGATCCACCTCGGCGATCGGCTCGGTCTGTACCGGGCCCTGCACGATGCGGGGGCCGTCACCGGTACCGAGCTGGCGGCTCGAACCGGCCTCGACGGTCGCTTCGTGGAAGAGTGGCTGCTCAGCCAGGCTGCCGCCGATCTGCTCACCCGACACGACGACGGGCGGTTCGAGCTCGATGCGCTCGGCGCGGCGATCCTGGCCGACGAAGGCGGATCGGTGGACTTCGCCGCCGGAGCGTTCGCCGGAGGCACCCACCCCGACGTCGTCGAGGCGCTGGTCCGGTCTTTCGAGACGGGGGAAGGCATCACCTACGAGGAACAGGGGGCGGTGGCCACCGCCGGCCTGGCCCGGATGAACGCGCCCCGATTCCGCCAGGCACTCGTCTCGGAGGTCCTGCCCAGCTTCGACGGGTTGACCGAACGCCTCGCCGGTGGAACGACTCTGGTCGAGATCGGCTGCGGCGCCGGGGTGGCGCTGACCACCGTGGCGGCCGCCTTCCCCAACTCGTCGTTCATCGGCATCGACCCCTCCCCGACCGCCGTCGAGCTCGCACGCCGGCAGGCCCGCGACGACGGGCTGGCGAACGTCACGTTCATCGAGGGGTTCGCCGCGGACATCGCCGAGGCCGTCGCGGAGGGCCGACCCGGCGTTGTTCTCGCCTTCGACTGCCTGCACGACATGCCGCGGCCCGATCACGCGCTCACGGCGATCCGGGCGGTTCTCGCCGACGACGGCATGTTGCTGGTCAAGGAGATCCGCTGCACCGGCGACTTCGATCGGGACCGCCGGAACCCGCTCCTGGCCCTCCTCTACGGGTACTCGGTGGCCTCCTGTCTCCAATCAGCTCTGTCGGAGGCCGACGGCCTCGGTCTGGGTACCGTGGGGCTGCACGGCGATCGGCTCACCGAGATGGCCACCGCCGCCGGATTCGGTTCGGTCACCCAGCAAGATCTGGGCGAACCCAACAACCTCTACTACGACATAAGACCGTGACATCGCACAACCAGCTACCGACAATCGAGCGCACTGCGTGAGCGCAATCGAGGGCACAGCGTGAGCGCCACGTTCTTCCGGGTGGAGGTTCACGACGGCGCGGAGGTGTTCCTCGGCAACGACGCAGCCCGCGGACCCTGGGATCCGGGATCGTGCCACGCCGGACCCCCGACGGCGTTGCTGGCCCGTGCCTGCGAGCAGGCGGTGGCCCGAGCCGACGCCGAGCGGTCCCGCGCCGGGCACAGCAGCCGTCGGCTGCTGGTTCGGCTCACCGTCGACCTGGCCCGGCCGATACCGATCGACGGGTTCACCATTACGACGACGGTCGATCGTGCCGGACGGACCACGGCCGCCACCAGCGCCGTCCTCCTCGATGCCGACGGCGAGGTGCGGGTGCGGGCGTTCGGGCTGCACCTCCGGCCCTCCGACGATCATCCGTTCCCGTCGGCCGACCTGACGACACCGGACTTCGCCGAATCGCAGCCGGGAGGCTTTCCCATTCAGCGGACGGGTCACGGCCTTCAGGGCTTTTCGTCCGGCGTGGAGATGCGCTATCCGCCCGGCCATGACCGTACCCCCGGCCCGACCAGCGCCTGGATGCGGGCCATCCCGGTGTTGAGCGACGAGGAGCCGAGCGGCTTCCAGCGCATCTGCGCCCTCGCCGACTCCGGCAACGCCATCGGGCGCAACGCCGAGCCCGACGAGGTGGCGTTCGTGAATCCCGACCTGACCGTCACCCTGCACCGGGAGCCCGACGGCGAGTGGTTCGGCACCGACGTGATCTCGCATTGGCAGCCCAACGGCATCGGGCTGGCCGACGCCCTGCTCTTCGATCACCTCGGCCCGGTCGGCCGCGCCGTCCAGACGATCCTGTTGCGGAAGCAGGGCTGAGCGGGTGGCCCGGATCGCCTGCGGCCATTGTGGAGGTTTCCACCGGTCGGTGGCCGAGGTTCGCCGTTGCTCCAGCGGCGAAAGGACTACAACGTCGTCACGGCCATCACCCTCCGCGTCATCGTCGGTCGCGACGTCATCATCACCCTCGGCGTCATCGTCGGCCGCGACGTCATCATCGGCGGCGACCCGACCTTCGTCGCAGCCGTCACCACCGGTGGCGGTGCCGGACGGTATCGACATCGCCGCGCTCGCCGGGCCCCGATGCCTCGGGAGAGGTGTGGTCGTCGGACCCGACCAGGCCGTGCCCGAACCATGGGCGTCGTGTCGGGAGATCCCGACCGACGCCGGAAGCGACCGAACGACCATCGACGCCCTGCTGGAGGCGTGGCGCAATCGGGAACCGGTCGTTGTCCGCTGGCGGGGCGACCGGCCGCCGCCCGAGCCGGGCTCCCTCGATCAACCGTTCCACGAACTCGGACCGGACTCCGATGTGCCCGGCGATCGGCTGTGGTTCGCCGTGACCGCCAACGCCGTCAACCTGCTGGGCCCGAAACCGGTCTACGACCCGCTGAGCCGGGCCGTCGCCGCGGGCGCGACCATCGATGACGCCCTTCGGGCCGACGGCGGGCCACTCGACCTCGATCTCGCCGCCCACGGCGAACTCGGCGGACGGGGCTACATCCCCCGCTGCCACCTGCTCGTGGGCTCCGCCCGTCCATTGCTTCCTTCCGACCCCGATACCGAGACCGCGATCGGTCTGGCCGCCGATCAGCAGGCCGCCGTGGCCCATCCCGGCGGACCGGCCCGGATCCTCGCTCCTGCCGGATCCGGCAAGACCCGGGTGCTGACCGAACGGGTCCGCCACCTCGTCGACAGGCGCGGTATCGACCCGGCCGCCCTGGCCCTCGTGGCCTACAACCGCCGAGCCCGCACGGAGATGTGGGAACGGCTAGGGAACCTGAACGGGGCTCGACCCGATTCGATTCGCACCCTGAACAGCCTGGCCCTCGCCATCGCAACCGGTCGGTCGGGATTCGTCGGCGGCGAACCGGCCACCACGATCGACGAGCGGGATGTCCGTCGAATCCTCGGCCGTCTCGTCCCGTCTCGACGTCGCCGTCAACTCAACGATCCGTTGGAGTCGTGGGTCGATGCGCTGGCCGTCTGCCGGCTCGGCCTCCTGCCGCCCGAGGAGGTGGCCGATCGGTTCGGCGGCGACATCGACGGATTCGACGAGGTGCTCCCCCACTACCGCCAGCACCTGCGCGACCGCGGTCTGGTCGACTTCGACGAGCAGGTTCTCCGAGCGGTGGAGATCCTGGCCGTCGATCCGGTCGCACGGGAGGCGGCCCGCCGTCTCATGCCGATCATCCTGATCGACGAGTTCCAGGATCTCACTCCCGCCCACCTCCTGTTGATCCGCCTGCTGGCCGGCCCGGCCTCCGAGGTGTTCGCCGTCGGCGACGACGATCAGACGATCTACGGCTACTCCGGCGCATCGCCTCGGTGGCTGGTCGACTTCGACCGGTTCTTCGGCCACGGCGGCGATCGGTCGACGACCGACTACTTCCTGACCACCAACTACCGTTGCCCGGCGCCGGTGGTCGAAGCCGCCGTCAACCTGCTCTCGCACAACCGCCACCGGGTGGCGAAGACCATCACCGCCGGGCCGGATCGATCCGACGACGCCTCGGCGCTCGTCGTCCATCGCACCGGCGATCCCCAACAGAACCTGGCCGACCACGTGGCCGGACTGCTCGACGACGGTGCCGAGCCGTCCGACATCGCCGTGCTGGCCCGGGTTCACGCCGCGCTGCTTCCGGCCTTTATCCATCTCGACCACATCGGCGTCCCCGTGCGCCGCACCCGGGGTATCGACCCGTCGATACTCGAACGGTCCGGCTCCGGGGCGGCGCTGGCCTGGCTGCGTCTGGCCACGGCCGCCGAAAACGGGCTGGCCGACGACGACCTCCGTCTCGCCCTGCGCCGTCCTCCGCGGTCGCTGCATCCCCGAATCGTCGATTGGGTCTGTGAGCAGCCGTCGGTGGCCCAGCTCCACCGGCTGGCCGAGCGGCTGAACACCGAGCGCGACGCCAACACGGTCCGGGGTCTGGCCGACGACATCGCCCTGCTGCGGTCGAAGGCCGCGGATTCGTCGTTGGCGGAAGGAACCACCGAGGCTCTCCTCGACCACATCCTGAACGACATCGGGCTGATGGGTGCGGCGACGGCAATCGACGGCTCCCAGCGCACCG
>JAOUGG010000235.1 GCA_029857855.1 Acidimicrobiia bacterium
GCCCCCACCCCCACAACTTCTCCGACCGCCTCTTGCGTCCCGGCGACCAGGCGTTCTTCGACATCATCCAGTCGTTCAACGGCTACCGGACCTGCTACTACCGCACCCTCAACGTCGGCCGGGCCACCAGCGCCCAGCACGACGCCTATACCAAGGCCCGGGAGTGGATCGATGCCGCCATCGACATGATCAAGCCCGGCGTCAGCACCAAGGACGTCGCCGAGGGCTTCCCCCGCTGCGACGAGTTCGGCTTCGACTCCGAGTTCGAGGCGTTCGGCCTCCAGTTCGGCCACGGCCTGGGACTCGGGCTCCACGAACGCCCGATCATCAGCCGGGTCAACTCGATCGATCATCCGATGGAGATCAAGCAGGGCATGGTGTTCGCGCTCGAGACCTACTGCCCGGCGACCGACGGCGTGTCGGCGGCCCGGATCGAGGAGGAGGTCGTCGTCACCGAGGACGGCTGCGACGTGATCACCCTCTTCCCGGCCGAAGAACTCTTCGTGGCCAACCAGTACTAGGCGACAGGAACGCTATCGATGACAACCATGCCGTCCTACTCCGAGTACGGGAACCACGATCCGGTCCTGCCCGATCCGGTCGATCCCGCGAACGCGGAGCTGCCGATCGACGTCGACACCCGGCTCACCCTGTTCCGGTTGCAGCAGGAGATCCGTCTCTTCGAGAAACGGGCCTACGACCTGTTCCTGCGGGGCCTGGTCAAGGGCACCAGCCACCTGTCACTCGGGCAGGAGGCAATCGCCGCCGGCTTCGGGGCCGCCATGCGCCCCGATGACTGGACGTTCGCCACCTACCGCGGCCACGCTCACACGCTGGCTCGCGGCGTGCCGATGACTCCGGTGCTGGCGGAACTGCTGGGCCGGGCCAACGGCCTGCTCGGCGGTAAGGGCGGATCAATGCACCTGACCAGCGTCGAACACGGTGTGATGGGCAGCTACGCCATCATCGGCGCCCACCTCTGCGTGGCCAATGGGGCAGCATGGACCGCCCAGTACAACGACACCGGCCAGGTGGCGGTGGCGTTCTTCGGCGACGGCACCACCAACATCGGCGCCTTCCATGAGGCGGTGAACTTCGCCAAGGTCTGGAACCTCCCGACGGTGTTCGTCTGCGAGAACAACCTCTATATGGAGTACACGTCGATCGGTCACGTCGCCCCGGTCCCGAACCCGGCGGCCGATCGGGCCTCGGCCTACGGACTGGAATCGATCGTCGTCGACGGCAACGACGCCGATGCGGTGTACACCGCGGCCATCGCCGCTCTCGACACGGCCCGCAACGGCGGCGGACCGTCGCTCATCGAGGCCAAGACCTACCGCCACGGCGGCCACAGTCGGGCCGATCCCGGCAAGTACCGACCCGACGAGGAGGTTGCGGCCTGGATGGATCGCGACCCGATACCGATGTACCACCAACGGTTGCTCGGCCTCGGTGTCGACGAGGGTCGCCTGTCGGCCATCGCCACCCAGACAGCGGCGGCCGTCGAAACGGCGACCCAGGAGGCGATCGACGGCCCGCTTCCCGACCTCGCCTCGATCTACACCGACGTCTGGGCCGATGGAGGCTGGCAATGGCGGAACTGACCTATCGAGATGCCGTCAGCCGGGGCATCGCCCAGGAGCTGGCCAACGACCCGAATGTCGTCTTCCTCGGCGAGGACGTCGCCGGGGCGGGCGGGGTGTTCAAGGCCACGACCGGCCTGCTCGAGGCGTTCGGACCCAAACGGGTGCGCGACGCCCCGATCTCCGAGCAGGCCATCCTCGGCGCGGCCATGGGCGCGGCCATGACCGGTCTGCGCCCCATCGCCGAGATCATGTTCAGCGATTTCCTCGCCGTCTGCTGGGACATCATCGCCAACGAGATCGCCAAGAGCCGCTACATGACGGCAGGCCAGATGTCGTTCCCCCTCGTCATCCGCACCGCCAACGGCGGCGGATCCCGATTCGGGGCCCAGCACTCCCAGAGCGTGGAGAACTGGGCCATGGCCGTCCCCGGTCTCAAAGTGGTCGCACCGTCCACCGCCCTCGACACGATCGGCCTGCTGGCCGCCGCCGTGCGCGACCCCGACCCCGTCATCTTCTTCGAGCACAAGTCGTGCTACCCGATGAAGTTCGATGTGCCGGATCACGACGGTGACATCGTCGACGAACTCGGCACGGCCAAGGTGGTGCGGGAGGGTACCGACGTCACCATCGTGGCCCTGGCCCTCATGGTCCACCGGGCGCTCGACGCAGCCGAGCGGCTGGCCGGCGAGGGCATCTCCGCCGAGGTCATCGACGTACGGTCGCTGGTTCCCCTCGACACCGCCACCATCCTGGGTTCGGTGGCCAAGACCAGCCGCCTCTACACCGTCGAGGAGAATCCCCGGCTCTGCGGCTGGGGGGCCGAGATCGCCTCGATCGTGGCCGAGGAGGCGTTCTGGGATCTCGACGGACCGGTGATCCGGATCACCACACCCCACGTCCCGCTGCCGGCCGCCGACTCGTTGGAGGACGCCACCATCCCGTCGGTCGAACGGATCGTCGAAACGATCGCCAAGACAGCGCCAAACTGAACCGCAATCGTGGAGACAACGTTGAGGCTGCTCGACGACCGCCTCGACCTGCTGGCGAGCTTCATTCCGAGTCTGCACGCCGCCGACGACTGAGCCGCAGCAGACGCCGTTTGTCCGACAGGATCGGGTAATCCGAGATCAGTCCGCAGCCAGGAGGGCGATGGCGAAGTCCAGCGCCCACACGACGTCGTGCGGGGCTCCGCGTGCCTTCCAGCTCTCCACCTGATCCGCCGGGTTCCGCTCACCGATGGTGTGATCCGCCTCGGCCAGCAGCTGTGACTCCGTGCCGTACGTCGACTTGATGTCGGTCGAGGCCAGCGCACCGAGGAGCACGGCGGCCGGCTCGTCCCGCTCGCAGCGCACGAGCAGTGCGATCAGATTTCGCAAAGCGGTGACGGCGTGGGTGAGACTCCGCGTTCGCCGGTAATAGGTGAGCACCGGGGCGAACATCCGCATTGCGTCCTCCGGGTCGGCGACACGTGACCTTGGCGCCAGCGCCGACACCCGGGCAACCGCGATGACGAAATGGCCTCGTACCGACGTGGCCAGCTCAATCGATCTGTCGAACCACTGAACCGCCTCGGCGAACCGACCCTCGCCGGCACAGACCTCACCCTCGGCGTAGGCGAGCCACGCCTGGCTGGTGACACTCAACGGCGCCGGCGACCGGGCCTCGTCGAGGCGGGCTCTGGCCTGGCCGGCGTCACCCCAATAGAGCGGCAACATGGCCTCGCCCAGCACGCCGAGCGTCCAGATCGTCGGGTCCCCGGTTTCTTCTCCCAGCTGGAGGAGGTCGGCGCTGTGGCGGCGCGACGCGTCGAGGTCACCGGTGTACAACCCCACGTTGGCCAGCGTGTCGAGCGCCGACGACGCTACAACGGGGTCGGCGCTGCCCGCAGCCCGTTGAGCGAGTGAGGCGGCAAGCTCATAATCTCCTCGGTTGGAGGCGTCCGCCGCCAGCGACGCCGCAGCCGGGGCGGCAAGTTCGTCGTCATCACCGGCGAGGTCCAGCAACCGGCGGTTCCAATCGGCCGGTTCCGCCCAGTAGCGCTCGTAGGAATAGTGCAACAGTGATGCGCTCAGGTCGGCGGCGGCGCTCACGTCGTGGGCGCGGGCCCAGGCGTGGGCGGTCCGAATCTCGGCGGTCAGCGACTCGATCCGAGCGACGGCGTCCGGCTCTCCGGGCGTTCGCAGGACTCGCTCGACCCGACGGACCTCGCCGATGACGTACCGGGCATGACGCTCGTCGATCGACGGATCCCGCCGACCGGCGACACAGGCCCGCACGGTCTCCAGCAGGTGGTAGCGGGTCGGCTGCTCGGAGGTATCGGCCACAACCAGCGAGTGATCGACGAGCTCGGCAAGGGGCCCGACCACCAGTTCGGCGACATCGAGATCGACGACCCGCGAAATGTCGGCGGCGCCGACCGGGCCGGCGAACACCGACAGCTCCGCCAGCAACGAACGGGCCGCCGGAGCCAGCAACTGCTCCGACCAGTCGATCAGCGCCGGCAGGGTGCTGTGACGATCCTCGGCGGTGCGATCGTCGAGCCGCAGCAGATCCAGGCGATCGGTCAACAGCTCCACCAGTTCGTCGACGCCGACGGTCGGAAGCCGGGCCGCCGCCATTTCGATGGCCAGCGGCAGCCGGTCGACCAGATCCACCAACCGATCGAGGCTCGACTCCTCGGCCGACCAACCGGGCTGCAACGAGCGAACCCGTTCCACCAGCAGCGCCCGGGCCGAATCCGGATCGAGAGGACGGATCGGCCGCACCTGCTCAGACCTGATCCCGAGCCGCTCTCTACTGGTTGCCAACACTCTGACCGGACCGCCTTTCGCCGAGATGGCGTCGATCAATCGTGCCGCCTCGTCGATCACCTGCTCACAGTTGTCGACCACCAGCAGCCCGTCGATCTCCGACAGCGCTGCGATCAGATCGTGCTCGGTGGGGCCGGCGTCGGCCAGACCGGCAGACTCCCGAAGGACGTGTGCGACACCCAGTGGTTCACTGACCGGGGCGAGCCGGACGACGGTGACACCCTGGGGGTGACGAGGGGCCACGTGGCGGGCCACCTCGAGAGCGAGCGTCGACTTGCCGACTCCGCCGGGTCCCGTCAGCGTCACAACCGGCGAATCCCGGACCAGCTCGATCACGTCGGCAATCTCCAGTGTGCGACCCTGCAGGCTCGTCATCACCGGCCGATCTCCCGGTGTCCCGGACTGCGCTTTGGTTTCGCTTGCCGGTTCGGCCACAAACCGGTAGCCGCGGCCACGGTAGTTCCGCACCATCTTCTGGCGGGCACCGTCGTCACCCAGAGCGCGTCGCACCTCCTTGATCCTGGTGGTCAGGGCCGACTCCGAAACGAACTGATCGCCCCACACCTCATCCAGCAGCTCCGTCTTCGGAACGACCCGGTCGCGATGGGCCACGAGATAGGCCAGCAGGTCGAAGGCCTGAGGTTCCAGGTGCTGTGGCTCGCCATCGAGCTCGACGATTCGGCGCGCCACGTCCACGCCGGTCCGATCGAAGCGGATCATCCGTCCATTGTCGTTGGGCCCACCCAGTGCCGCAACAGGGGCGACGAATCCGATCTTCAGGCAATCCCCAGCCGGACCTCAAGCTCCTCAGGCGGACTCGTCACACGATGACGGTGTCGCCCGCAATGGGTCGATCGCAACATCAAACAACAGCAACCGAATCCACTGAGGAGCATCCCATGACCAAGCAAGCCATCACCGCGCTCATCGCCCTGACCATCGTCGGGGTTGGCGCCGGTGTCGCCTGGGCGTCGTCGAACTCTGCGTCGACCGCCAATGCGCCGTCCGGCAACGACATCGAACCCTTCACCTTCGAGATCGCCGAGAACGCCACCCGATTCGCCTTCGACGACGCACCGGTGTTCGACGACGGAATGCCCGCCTACGGCAACCCGTTCGTCACCCAGGGCTACATCTACGAACAGGCCACGCTGGCCGACGGCGGCGGCGTCAACC
>JAOUGG010000236.1 GCA_029857855.1 Acidimicrobiia bacterium
ACTGAACGCGCTGGTCACGTCGGTCACCGGCGGGCCGTGTGATCAGCTCGTGCAACCGGGCCTGTCGCTCACCTGCGGACGCGTCGGCGACCGGCTCTTCGCCCTCGCCGATCGGCTTGCCGATCTTGGACCGATCCTGGCCTGGGCCGAGGGCAACGGCGGGCCCTCACTCACCGTCTTCGCCGACGATTCTGACGACCTGGCCGGGCATCTCGCCCGCCGGTCCTCGTTGCTCTCGGCCGACATCACCGTGATGCGGGTCGTGGGAGCCAAGGCCACTCCGGCCGAACCGGTCGCGTTGCCGTTGCCGCCTGACCTCGGTGAGGACCTGTGGCGCGCGGCCGCCGTGATGGCGGACGCCGGCGCCCGGGTCGTCGACGATCACGGCCGCCTGACCGGCGAAGTGCTTGGTCTCGAGGTGGCCCGCGTCGAACCGCCCGGCCCGGACGACGACGAGATCACGGTTCGGGTCGGAGTGGGCAGAGCCGATCGAGACCTGCAGGGATATGTCCTCGGCCACCTCGACGACGTCGCACGTCTCCGGCGATCGGTCGGACTGGTCGAGACCCACCGCCGCGCCGGCGTCGCCCTCCATCCGCTCAACCGATTGTCGCGGCCCCGCTGGCTGCGATCGGTCCTGCTCGACGATCCGGCGATCGTCAACGTCGTCGATCTCGACCCGCTGCCACCGCTGTGGCCGGACGGCGGGCTGCTCGACACCGAACCCTCGGCCGCTTTCTCGCCCAGCGATCGGGTCACCGTCGTCTGTTCCGCCGGGTTCGACTTCGACCTCCTGCCCCAAGCCGTCGACTATCGCCACCGGATCGATCCTGGGTCGTCGTTGACCCTCGTGGTGCCCCGCCGCGATCGAGAGCTGGTCGAGCGCCGTGTCACCGGTGCGGCCCCCGACGTTTCCGTTCGTTCGGTCGACACCCCTTGGGGCTGAGGGCAGGCTGACTGCGGGCCGACTGGGGGCCGACTCGTCCTCCAGCCGCCAGGCGATAGCCTCGAAGACATGTTGGAACGACTCAGTGCGCTCACCGATGAATACCGTGAGCTCGAGGCCAGGATGGCCGATCCCGAGCTGGTCGCAGACAACAAGCGGTTCGTGGAGATGTCTCGTCGCTACGCCGCCCTCGGTGAGATCGTCACCCTCACCGCCGAGCTGCGCGAGCGCCACGACGACGTCGAGGCCGCCAACCAGATGCTGGCCGAGGCCGATGCCGCGGATCGCGACGAGATTCGACAGATGGCCACTGTCGCCGAGGCCGACATCGAGCGGCTCGAAGCGGAGCTGAAACTCCTGCTCCTGCCGAAGGACCCCAACGACGGCCGGAACGTCATCGTCGAGATCCGCGGCGCCGAGGGAGGGGAGGAGGCCAACCTGTTCGCCCGTGACCTCTACGAGATGTACAAGGCCTTCGCCCAGAACTGCGGTTGGGGATTCGAACTGATGAATTCGAGCGCCTCCGACCTCGGTGGCTTCGACGAGGTCACGTTCATGGTCAAGGGTGGCGACGCGTGGACCCGTATGAAGTTCGAAGCCGGGCCCCATCGGGTCCAGCGGGTGCCGGTCACGGAATCCCAGGGTCGGGTCCACACATCGTCGGCCACCGTGACCGTGCTGCCCGAGGCCGACGAGGTCGACATCGACATCGACATGAACGACCTCCGCTTCGACACCTACCGTTCGTCGGGCGCCGGGGGCCAGCACGTGAACACCACCGACTCGGCGGTGCGGGTCACCCACCTGCCCACCGGTGAGGTGGTGTCGATGCAGGACGAGAAGTCACAGCTCCAGAACCGGGAGCGGGCGCTCAAGGTTCTCCGGTCCCGCCTCCTGCAAAAGGAGCTCGACCGTCAGCGGGAGGCGGCGTCGGCCACTCGCCGCGACCAGACCGGCGGCGGAGGTCGATCGGAGAAGATCCGTACCTACAACTTCAAGGAGAACCGGGTCACCGATCACCGGATCGGTCTCACCATCCACAGACTCGATCGGATCCTGGCCGGTGATCTGACCGAGATCAGCGACGGGCTCGTCCAGGACGAGCGGGCCCGGCAGCTGTCCGAGGACGCCGTCTCCACGGCGTGACGGGCGAGCGGGAGTCGGGCATCGGTCATGGTCACCTGGCGCGAACTGACGGCTGAGGCGGCCGCACAGCTGGGCCGCGCCGATGTGCCCGACGCCGAACTCAGCGCCCGCCACATCGGTCAGCGGGCCACGGGCGCCGACGGTGCGGATTGGCTCGAGATGCTCGACCAGCACGCCACCCAGCGTCACGTTGCGGCGTTCGATGCCATGGTCGCACGGCGCCACGCCGGTGAGCCCCTGCAGTATGTGATCGGGCGTTGGGGGTTCCGCCACCTCGACCTCTTCATCGATCGGCGGGTGCTGATACCCCGGCCGGAGACCGAGATCGTGGCCGGGCACGCTATCGACGAGGTGCGGCGGTTGACCGCCGCAACCGCATCCAGGGTCACGGTCGTCGATCTGGGCACGGGCTCCGGTGCGATCGGTCTGTCGATCGCCATGGAGCATGAGGCCTCGGAGGTGTGGCTGACCGACCGGTCGGCCGACGCGATCGCCGTGGCCCGGGCCAACATCGCCGGAATCGGTCGGGCCGGATCCAGGGTCCGGGTGAGCGAGGGCGACTGGTTCGATGCTCTGCCACCTTCGTTGCGCGGCAGGGTCGGGGTCGTCGTCTCCAACCCTCCGTACGTCGGCGATGACGACGAGATCGATTCGCAGATCGCCTGGGAGCCGCGGTCCGCGCTGTTCGCCCCCGACTCGGCCTCGGGTCACGCGGTCCCTGGTACCGCTCATCTCGAGCACCTGATCACGCACGGTCCCGACTGGCTGCTCGACGAGGGGGCCATCGTGCTGGAAATGGCGCCGAAACAGATCGACGTCGTGGCCGAACAGGCGGCGGCCCGGTTCGCGGCCGTAGAAAAAATCAAGGATCTTACCGGCCGGGGGCGCGCCATTGTGGCCCGATTCCCCCTACGCTCCTAACTCTTGCCCCGAGAGCGCCCACGTCGCGGGATCCGGGTCAACGAGCAGCGTAGGGAAGGGTTCGACGGTCATGAGAATTGCGGTTGGGTCCGATCATGCCGGATTCGGACTGAAGCAGCAGCTGGCCGAGCACCTCGAGGCCGGCGGTCACAAGATCGTCGACCTGGGAACCCACGACTCGGTGTCGGTCGACTATCCCGACTACGGGGCGGCCGTCGGTCGTGCCGTCGTCGCCGGCGAGGTCGATCTCGGGGTGGCGGTTTGCGGCAGCGGCATCGGGATCTGCATCGCCGCCAACAAGGTGGCCGGTGTTCGGGCCGCCACGGTTCACGATGTCACCTCGGCCCGGCTCAGCCGTGAGCACAACAACGCCAACGTGATGTGCGTTGGCCAGCGATTGGTCGGGCCCCAGGTGGCTCTCGACGCCGTCGACGCCTTCGTCGGGGCCACCTTCGCCGGTGGCCGCCACAGCCGCCGGGTCGACAAGATTTCCGAACTAGAACAGGAGTAATCCCCCTCATGCCTTGGCCGATTCTGAACGACTCCGAGATCGAGAGACTGACTCGGGCCGAAGTCGAACGCCAGAACACCACTCTCCAGCTGATCGCGTCGGAGAACTTCGCGTCGCCGGCCGTCATGGCCGCCACCGGTTCGGTGTTCACCAACAAGTACTCCGAGGGGTACCCGGGGCGTCGGTACTACGGCGGCAACCAGGTCGTCGACCAGGTTGAGGAGCTGGCCCAGCAGCGGGTCTGTGCGCTCTTCGGCGCCGATCATGCCAACGTGCAACCTCACTCCGGGGCCAACGCCAACATGGCCGTCTACCAGGCTCTGCTGGAACCCGGCGACACCGTGCTCGGGCTCAGCCTCGACCATGGCGGGCATCTCACCCACGGCTCGCCGGTGAACGCCTCCGGGATGATCTACGACTTCGTCGGGTACCGGGTCGGAGACTCCGACGAGCGGCTGCAGATCGACCAGATCGCCGATCTGGCGGCCGAACACCGCCCCAAGCTGATCGTCACGGGCGCCACCGCCTACCCCCGCATCATCGAGCCCGAGCCGTTCCGCAAGATCGCCGATGAGGTCGGGGCCCTGCTGATGTTCGACGCGGCCCACATCGCCGGGCTGATCGCCGGCGGCGTCCATCCCAATCCGGTCCCGTATTCCGATGTCGTGACCTTCACCACCCACAAGACGATGCGCGGCCCCCGTGGCGGCTGCATCCTCTGCACCGATGATCTGGCCGCTGCCATCGACAAGGCGGTGTTCCCCGGCCAGCAGGGTGGGCCCCAGGAACACGCCGTCGCGGCCAAGGCGGTGGCCTTCGCCGAAGCCGCCACTGACGAGTTCCGGGCCTACGCGGCCCAGATCGTCAGCAACGCCGCGGCCCTCGCCGAGAGCCTCGCCGTGGAGGGTTTCCGCCTCGTCTCCGGTGGTACCGACAACCACCTGCTGCTCGTGGATCTGCGCCCGTTCGACGAGGATCTGAGCGGCAAGGAGGCCCAGACGGTTCTCGACGAGGCCGGGATCACCCTGAACCGCAATTCGATCCCCGACGACCCCCGGTCGCCGTTCGTGACATCCGGGATCCGCATCGGTACCCCGGCGGTGACCACCCAGGGTATGAAGGAGCCGGAGATGGCGGAGATCGGGCGCCTCATCGCCGCCACGCTGCGCCATCGCACGGACGAGGCGGCGATCAAGGGAATCTGCGAAGAGGTGGGTCAGCTCTGCGCTCCCTTCGCCCCCTACCCCGATCTGGTCTGATCTGCCGGTCGTGTGCGCTCCACGCCTCCGAACTCGGGCGCGTGGGCCGCACACGATGGGAGGTCCAAGGGTGTAGCGTTGGTCGAGACACATGCGCCCGGTTCTCTCGTCCTACCTGGTCGTCGCCGCCGTAACCGCCGGAGTGACCCTGGCCCTCGTTCCCCTCTCTCGCCTCGTCGCTCATGCGACAGGCTTGTTGATCGAACCCGACGCCCGGCGCCTGCATGAGCGCCCGACCCCGATTCTCGGGGGAACCGCCATGTACCTGGGATTCGTCGCCGGGTTCGTCGTCGCCTGGTACTCGGGCTGGTTCGCTCCGCTGTTCCAGGGGTCGAGCGAACCGTTCGCCGTCGTGGCCAGCGCCACGGTCGCCTGCCTGATCGGGTTGATCGACGACGTCAAGGACATCTCGGCTCCGGCGAAAACGGCCGGGCTGAGCCTCTCCGCGTTCCTGCTGGGGCTCGGCGGGGTGAGCATCATCTGGTTCCGGGTTCCCTTCCTCGACGTCTTCGTCATGCCCTATGACCTCGCACTCCTGGTCTCGGTGGTGTGGGTGCTCGGCATGGCCAACGCCGTCAACTTCATCGACGGACTCGACGGCCTCGCCGGAGGCATCGTCGCCATTGGCGCGGCGGCGTTCCTGCTCTACGCCGTCCGTCTCGGAGACGCCGAGCTCCTGTTCCCCGGCAATATCGGCCCGCTGGTCGCCGCCCTCACACTCGGCATGTGCGTCGGGTTTCTCCCGTGGAACGTGTACCCGGCCCAGATCTTCATGGG
>JAOUGG010000237.1 GCA_029857855.1 Acidimicrobiia bacterium
CACCAAGATCAATGCCGAGTCCGAACCCATGGAGGAAACTGAGAAGGCCGAGAACGGCAAGGCCGAAAAGCCCGAGGCCGTGGAAAGGACATCCACGCTGCGGCCATTGTTCACCGATCCGTGGGATCGATGGGCTGCGGGAGATTTCCCGTGGCGGCCGATGCGGATCGGTCGACTCTGGCCGGATCGGCTGCTGGGCGAGTTCAGCGGACTGTTCGACCACCTCAAGATCGAGGAGTACATCGACGAGGGTTTCCTGGTCGTCCGGGCCGAGATCCCCGGCGTCGATCCCGAGTCCGACATCGACATCTCGGTCGAGGACCAGCGCCTGGTCATCCACGCCGAACGGACATCGCGAACCGAGGACGACACCGACGGCTACCGCTCGGAGTTCCACTACGGCTCCTTCAGCAGGGTCATCGGCCTCCCGGAGGGAGCGAACGTCGACGACGTTCAGGCCGACTACGCCGATGGGATCCTCGAGGTGCGGATCCCGATCGCCGAGGAGGAGGCCCGACCGGCGAAGAAGGTTCCGATCGGTCGGCGCTGAGCGCGGCCCGCGGCCACTGCCCGGCGACCAGGACTTTGGCCTCTGGGCAGATCCCGGTCGGCGGGTCAGGCTGAAAGGGCGTCGGGCGCCGTCGATCACACGTATCGATTCATCGGGAGGATCAAACGATGCGAGCAACACGAATCATCGCTCTGGTCGTCGGAACCCTGCTCGGCTTGGTGGCCAGCCTACTGTTGGTCTCCGGCACCGTACTCGCCGGAACCTACGCCGCCCGGGACGACGACGGCTTCGTCGATGTCGGTCTCGATCCGCTGGTCAGCCCGAACGTGGCCGTGACCGCCGAGGAGATCGATCTGCGCTCCGAACCGGGAACGCCCGACTGGATCATCGACGCACTCGACACCGACGTCAGGCTGCGGGTCACTGCGATCGACGGTGACCGTCCGATCTTCGTGGGGGTTGCACCCGAAGCCGATCTCGACGGCTACCTGGCCGGTGTGGCCCACGACGAGATCCGCGAGATCGACGAGAACCTGTCGGCCCGGTTCCGCACCCGCTCGGGCACCGAGCGTGTCGGCCCACCCACCGACGAGGACTTCTGGGCGGCGTCGGCCACGGGTGACGGAACACAGGAGTTGGTCTGGGAGGCCACCTCAGGAAGGTGGGCCGTGGCGGTTATGAACGCCGACGGATCACCGGGCGTCAACGCCGATGTCGATGTCGGCATCCGATCGGCGGCTCTGCTCCCGGTCGCGCTCGGCCTGCTGGTGGCCGGGGTGTTCATGATCGCCGGGGCTGTCATGTTGATCGTCGCCGGCGGCCGAGCTCTCGGCACCGGATCCGAACCGGCGGACCGGCAGTCGCCGCTTCTCGGAGGCGACACGCCGTATCCGGTTGCGCTGGAGGCTCAACTCGACGAGCCGCTGTCGAGATGGCTGTGGCTGGTCAAATGGCTGTTGGTCCTGCCCCACATTGTGATCTTCGTGCTGCTGTGGATCGCCTATCTGGTCCTCTCGATCGTGGCCGGCTTCGCCATCCTGTTCACCGGCCGCTACCCGCGGGGAATCTTCGACTTCAACGTAGGTGTGCTGCGATGGAGCTGGCGGGTTTCCTACTACGCCTTCAGCGGCGGGCTGGGCACCGATCGGTATCCGCCGTTCAGCCTCGGACCCGAACCGGACTACCCGGCCACACTCGACATCGAGTATCCCGAACAGCTGTCGCGGGGTCTGGTGTTGGTGAAGTGGTGGCTGCTGGCCATCCCCCACTACGTCGTCGTCGCCGTGATCGCCGGCGGCGGGGTGACCTGGCAGACCGACGGCGGCACCTCGACCAATTGGGGACCGACCGGTGGTGGTCTGCTCGGAATCCTGACCCTGGTGACGGCCGTCATCCTGTTGTTCACCGGAAGCTATCCCAGAACCTTGTTCGATCTGATCGTCGGGCTCAACCGCTGGGTATATCGGGTCATCGCCTACGCCTCACTGATGACAGATCGATACCCACCGTTCCGGCTCGACCAGGGCGGGGCGGAACGCGGTCCCCTGCCGGCGCCGCCCCGCCCTTCCTCCCCCGAGGCCACGGCGCTCGACGTGCCCGTCGCCACCGACCGAGACCCATCCGAGGGCTCGGACCGGAACGAGGCAGTCGCCGAACCGGCGGCCGCCGGAGCCGAGTCCATCTCGTGACCGCACGAGCAGGCACCAGAACAATCGATGTCGACGGCCTGTCCGAACTCGTCGATCATCTTTGGGCACTGGGCTACGAGGTGTGGGGTCCACGACTCGACAACGGGGTCATCGCGCCAGGCGTGCTGCGGTCCGTCCGCGACCTTCCGCTCGGATGGACAGACGAACAGGAACCCGGGCACTATCGCACCCGATCCCGCGACGACGGTGCCCGGTTCGGCTACGCCGTCGGGCCGCGCTCCTACAAGGAGCTACTCCACCCGGCCCGACAGCAGGTCTGGACAATGACTCGGGACGACGCCGGCGAACTCACGGTCGCCATGGCCGAACCCGAGCCGGTTCGTCGCGCCTTCTTCGGTGTCCGCCCCTGCGAGCTGGCGGCGATCGCCAAGCAGGACCGGGTGCTCACCGAAGGACCGCATGCCGATCCGGTCTACTCGGCCAACCGGGCCGACGTCCTGATCGTTGCGGTCGACTGCGGTGATCCGGCCGCAACCTGCTTCTGTCCATCGCTCGCCACCGGCCCGCGGTCAGGACCGGGCCACGATCTGGCCGTGACCGAACTTGCGGGGCCCGACCCGTCGGGTCGCGACTCCCACTATGTCGTGAGGGTCGGCTCGCCGCGAGGTCAGGCGGTGCTCGACGCGGTTCCCTCGCGACCGACGCAGCCCAACGAGCTGGCCGCTGCCGACGTCGTCGTCACCACCGCCTCCGAGGCCATGACCCGATCGCTCGACACCGACCACATCGCCGAACTCGTGTACAACCATCTCACGGGCCCGCAGTGGAACGAGGTGGCCGAGCGCTGCCTGGCCTGCGGCAACTGCACGCTCGTATGCCCGACCTGCTTTTGTACCAACCTCGTGGACGTCACCGATCTGACCGGTCACGAAACGACGCGATGGCGGGTATGGGACACGTGCTTCAGCACCGAGTTCTCCCACCTCGGGCCCGGCCCAATCCGGGCGTCAACCGCGTCCCGGTACCGGCAGTGGTTCAGCCACAAGCTCGCCGGGTGGATCGATCAGTTCGACGAGTCGGGCTGTGTGGGCTGCGGACGGTGCATCACCTGGTGCCCGGTCGGGATCGACATCACCGCCGAACTGGCCGTGATGCGTGCGGCCGAGGGGGCCGAACGATGATCGCACCGGCCGGCTCGACCGCATCGACCATGTCGTCCACGATCGATCCGCTCCTTATCCCCCGACCCTACCGGGTGGTCGACAAGGTGGCCGAGGTCGCCGACATCACCAGCCTCCATGTGGTGCCGGTCGACGGCGGGTCGCTGCCGCCGTTCCGGCCGGCTCAGGTGGGGATGCTCGGTGCGTTCGGTTTCGGCGAGGCCGCCATATCGATCAGCTCGGCGGTGACGTGTACCGACTACCACGCCTACACGATCCGACGGGCCGGGCCGATCAGCGGTGCCCTCGTCGACACCCCGATCGGTGGTGTCATCACCGTGCGCGGCCCGTTCGGTCAACCTTGGCCACTCGACGATCTCGACACCGGAACGTTGCTGATCATCGGCGGCGGACTCGGCATCGCCCCGCTTCGGGCCGCCATCGAGGAGGCGGTCGACCGGATGAGGCCCGAAGGCCGCGTTGTCGTCGTCTACGGGGCCAAACGGCCCGATCTGCTGGTGTACGGGGCCGATCTGGACCGGTGGCGGAAACGCGGTGCCGAAGTGGCGCTCATCGTCGACGGCGTCGACGATGACAGCGACTGGTCGGGCCCCGTCGGGGTCGTTCCCGACCTCCTCGGATCACCCCAGGGCGTGAACCTCGACTGGTCCGACACCACCGCCTTCGTCTGCGGGCCCGATGTGATGATGCACTTCTCCCGACTCGCCCTCGAGAAGCTCGGCGTTCCGGGTGATCGGATCTGGTTCACCCTGGAACGGAACATGCAGTGCGGGAACGCGCTCTGCGGCCACTGCCAGCTCGGCCCGTTCATCGTCTGTCGGGACGGACCGGTCGTTCGTTCCGATCGGATCGCCCGCTTCCACTCCATTCGCGACCTGTGAGCAGAACATGATGACCTCGACACCGCAGTCAACCGAGACCACCAAACCGACGCTGGCGGTTTGGAAGTTCGCTTCCTGCGACGGCTGCCAGCTGACTCTGCTCGACTGCGAGGACCATCTGCTCGACGTGATCGGCCGGATCGACATCGCCTACTTCCCGGAGGCGTCGAGCGCCATGGTGGCCGGGCCCTACGACGTCTCGCTGGTCGAGGGTTCGATCACCACGCTGTCAGACGCCGAGCGGATCGCCGAGATCCGCCGGCAGTCGAAGGTGTTGATCACCATTGGGGCCTGCGCCACGGCCGGCGGCATCCAGGCGCTGCGGAACGGGCGTGACATCAGCGAGTTCGTCGGCATCGTGTACGCCCACCCCGAGTTCATCTCCACGCTCGACACGTCGACCCCGATCGCCGATCACGTCGAGGTCGATTTCGAGCTTCGGGGCTGCCCCATCGACCCGGGCCAGCTGATCGAGACGATCGCCGCCCACCTGGCCGGTCGCCCGGCCCGGATCCCCACCACCAGCGTGTGTGTGGAGTGCAAGGCCCGGGCCAACCCCTGCATCATGGTCGCCGCCGGCACCCCCTGCCTCGGCCCGGTCACGATGGGCGGCTGCGGGGCCCTTTGCCCGGCCTACGGGCGGGGCTGCTACGGGTGTTTCGGGCCCATGGAGCAGCCCAACACCGCATCGCTGGTCCGCTGGTTCGGTCAGCTCGGTCTTGGCGACCGGGAGATCGCCAGAGCCTTCCGCAGCTTCAACGGCTGGGCCGAACCGTTCCGGGCGGCGGCCGATTCGATCGAAACCAACGGGATCGGGAGCTAGGCCGGTGACCCACCGCAGTGTTCGACTGAACGTGCCCGTTCTGGCCAGGGTCGAGGGTGAGGGGGCGATGCACGTTGAGGTCACCGAGGGTGAGGTGACCGACATCCGCCTCGAGATCTATGAGCCGCCTCGCTTCTTCGAGGCGTTCCTCCGGGGCCGAGCCTGGACCGAGCCGGCCGACATCACGGCCCGCATCTGCGGCATCTGCCCGGTCGCCTACCAGATGTCGGCCTGCCGGGCCATGGAGCGGTTGGGCGGGATCACGGTCGGTGACGACATCGGTGAACTGCGGCGGCTGCTGTACTGCGGCGAATGGATCTCCAGCCACGGGCTCCATGTCGGGTTCCTACATGCCCCCGACTTCCTCGGATTCCACAGCGGCTTCGATCTCGCCGCCGATCACCCCGCCATGGTCGAGGGTCTCCTCCGGCTCAAGCGGACCGGCAACCGGATCATGGAAGCGATCGGCGGCCGCGCCATCCACCCGATCAATATTCGGGTCGG
>JAOUGG010000238.1 GCA_029857855.1 Acidimicrobiia bacterium
CCCGCTTCTCCGGCGGCACCCGCCGTTTCGAGTCGTCGACCAGAACACCGTTGATCCGGATCGAACCCTCGTCGAGGTGGGTCAACCCGGCGATCGAGCGGAGCAGCGTGGACTTGCCGCAACCGCTGGGGCCGACCAGGGCCAGGATGTCGGAGTCGGTCAGCTGAAGCGAGATGTGGTCGACGGCCGTCGTCGAGTCGTAGCGTTTCACGGCACCGGCGACGACGAGCGCCGGAGCCCCGTTCCCGTTGCGGCTCACAGGAGGCCATCCCCGGCCGGCGCGGTGGCCCGTTCGGCGGCCGAGGCACCGTCGGAACGGGTGTTGAGGCTGAACGACAGCACGGCGACCGGAATGAGGGCGAACACCACGATCGTCAACGCCGGCAGCGCCGCCTGCTCGAAACGTGACTCCGAAGCCAGGTTGAACGTCCAGACCGACAGGGTGTCGAACCCGAACGGGCGTAGCAGCAGCACGATCGGGAGCTCCTTCAGGGCGTCGATGGACACCAGCACGAGGGCGGTGGCCAGGCTTGTCCGGGAAAGAGGAAAGTGTATGCGGGCCATGATGCTCCACGGACGATGACCGAGCGTTCGGGCCGACGCGGTCATGTCGGCCGACACCTGGTCAAGGCCGGCCTCCGCCGCGTTGAGCGCCGGAGCCATGAACCGGACCGCGTAGGCGTAGACCAATGCGAGGAACGACCCGGTGGCGGCCACGCCCGGCAACCCGAGCCCGATCCGCTCCAACACGTTGTCGAGGGCGACCAGGGCCAGCAGGACGCCGATGGCGACGACCGGTCCGGGGACCGCGTAGCCGACCGCGGTGAGACGGGCGGCGAGCCCGGTGGAGCGTCGATGGCCGAACCGGGAGGCGTTGGTCACGATCATGGCGACGACGGCGCAGATCAGCGCGCAGATCGTGGCCAGCAGGAGTGAGTGGTAGAGGAAGTCGAGGAACCGCTCGGTGACCGGCGTGCCGTTGGCGGATCCCGCCCGCTCGATCGCCCAAACCACGAGCTGGGCGGTGGGCAGCAGGAATGACAGCGCGAACACCACCGTGCAGAGCCCGGTCGCCACTGCGGCTCTGGTTCCGGTCAGCGGCCGGGGCATGATGCCCGACGCCCGTCCCGCGGCCTCGCCGAACCGGGCCCGGCCGCGGAGCAGCCGTTCGAGGCCGATTACGGCCAGGGCGAAGGCGAGGACCAGCGTGGCGATCTCGCTGGCTGCGTCACGGTCGAAGGTCCCCCGCCAGATGCGGAACACGCCGACTGACACGGTGTCGACGTCGAAGTACTGCACTGTGGCGAAGTCGGTGAGCGTCTCCATCATCACCACGGCGACGCCGGCGGCGATGGCGGGACGCAGCTGGGGCAACACCACTCGTCGGGCTGCCTCCAGGGGGCCGGCCCCGAGTGTGCGGGCGGCCTCGAAGGCGGCCCCGGCCTGATCACGGAGCGACGCCCGGGCCAGCAGATACACGTAGGGATACAGCACCAGGCTGAAAACGGCGATGGCGCCGCCCATGGACCGAACGTCGGGGAACCAGGCGTCGGCGCCGAACCGGGCCCGCCACCAGCCCTGAAGCGGTCCGGTGAAGCCGATCACCGACAGTGTCACGAAGCCGAGCACGTAACTGGGCATGGCCAACGGTGAGATGAGCAGCCAGCCGAACAGGCGCGATCCGGGGAAGCGGTAGGCCGACGTCAACCAGGCCAGACCGACACCGAGAACCAGCGTGCCGACCGACACGCCGACCAGTAACACGATGGTCTGGACGATCTCGCCCGGCAGTCGGGTATCCCATTGCTGGCGCCACACGTCGCCCCGTGGCGAGAGGATGCTGGTGGCGAGGAAGGCAACCGGTGCCACGACGAGGATGGCGGCCAGCCAGGCAGCACCGGGCCAGGCCAGCACGGCCAGGCGGTCGCCGAGATCGAGTTCTACCCGGCGCTCGGTCTGAGCGGCCGAGCCGGCGGGGTCGGGCGACTCGCCATCGTCGCGGCGATCTTCGACGACGACGCTCGTCATCGCTTAACGATACCCGGCGTCGTCCATCAGCCTGACCGCCTCGGCGTTCAGGCCGCCGAACACCGAGGCAGGCAGATCGTCGCGGACGAAGTCGGTCCCGAACTCGTTGGCGATCAGCGGTTCGGGCTCGACGGCCGGATTGGCCGGGTATTCGTGATTGCCGTTCACGAAGGCGCTCTGGCCGTCGGTGGCCAGCCATTCGAGTAGTTGGACGGCCAGCTCGGGATCGTCGGCGTAGCGGGTCACCCCGCCGCCGGAGATGTTGACGTGCACGCCATCGCCGTCCTGGTCGGCCCAGGCCAGCTTCACCGGGAAGTCAGGGTCCTCCTCGAGCAGCCGGGCCAGGTAGTAATGGTTGGCGATCCCCACATCGCAGAGCCCATCGGCGATCGACTCGAGGATAAGCACGTCGTTGTTGAGGATCTCCGCGTTCTCGGCCCAACCCGACACGATCCGCAGCGCCTCCTCCTCACCGTGGTGGGCGATCAGGCTGGCCACCAACGACTGGGTGTAGACGTTCGACGAGTCTCGCAGGCAGACCCGGCCCGCCCACTCGGGTTCGGCCAGATCGGCATACGTCGTCGGCATCTCGTCGGCCGACACGCGGTCGGCGTGGTAGACGAGGGTTCGGGCCCGTACGGTCAGGCCGAACCAGTTGCCGTCGGGGTCGCGGAGGCTTTCGGGAATCGCCGCCTCGAGCGTCGGCGAATCGATCGGGGCGAAGATGCCCTGCTCGGTCGCGATGGCGAGGTTGCCGGCGTCGACCGTGAGGTAGATGTCGGCCTGGGTCTCGTCGCCCTCGGCTGCGATCCGCTCGCGCAGCTCGGCGTCGCTGCCGGGCAGGAACTCGACTGAGATCCCGGTCTCCTCGCTGAACTGGACGAACGCCGTCTCCAGGTCGTAGTGACGCCCGGTGTAGATGCGGACGACCTCGTCGTCTCCTCCTCCCGAACACGATGCCGCGATCAGGACGAGAGCCACGAGAAGCACTCTGGAGCCGAGAGTCCGGCCTGCTCCGGTTGTTGGCACAACGATCCTTTCGTGGGTTGTCCGGTGCCATTCCTATCGGTCAACGTCGGCGGCCGCTGACGGCGGCTATCGGGTCTTGCACACCGCGAGGAAACGATATCGTGTCAGGAGAGGTTGTAACACCCTGTAAAGCATGTTTAACCTCTGTGGTTGTGCAGCGGGTTTTTCCTCCTCGAACCCCGATTCCGGTCCGGCCGCTTCGGGGCTGGGCCCGCTCCCGGTCGGTGCCGGTTCTCATCCTTGTTTCGGTCGTTGCCGTCGGGTTTGTGGGGTTTCTGCTCGTCCGGGGTGTCGACGGTGAGACCCTCCTTGGAGCGTCCAGGCGGGCATTGCTCGATCCGACCGGGTTTGTCGTCATCGCCGTTGCGTTGATCGCCGCGTTCGCCATGCGGGCCGTGGCCTGGTGCCGGTTGATCGAGCGTTTGCCGTTCGGACAGGCTCTGGCGGCCATCCATCTGGCGCTGGCCGGCAACCATGTACTTCCCTTCCGGCTCGGTGAGCCGCTGCGTGTGACATCGGTGGTTCGACGGACCGAGGTCAAGATGGCGGAGGCCACGGCCACCACGGTCTTGCTCCGCTCGGCGGACGTCGCTGCTCTGTTGGTGCTGGGAGCGATTGCCTTGCCTTCGTTGGCCGCCGGGCTCATCCGGCCGATCGGTGTCGTGATCGCAACCGCCGTCTGTGCCGTCGGTGTGGCCGCGCTCGTCCACCTCGTCCGCCTCCGGTCCAACCATGGCGGCCGAACGGCCGGGATCCGTCTCCCCGATCTCGTCACCGTTGCCTTGGTGGTCCTGGCCTGGATCGCCGAGTCGGTCGTGGTCTGGCAGGTGGCACGGTGGTTCGGGATCGAGCTCGGGCCACAGCAGGCGGTCGGGGTGCTGGCCGCCGCCGTTTCCGTGCAGATCGTGGCCGTCACCCCGGGTGGTGTCGGAACCTATGAAGCGGCCGCCGCGGCCGCCCTGGTGGCAACCGGCGTGCCGCCATCGACCGCGCTGGCGGTGGCGGTGGCGGTCCATGGCGTCAAGACCGTCTACAGCCTCGCCGCCGGAGCGGTGGCCCTGGTGCGGCCCGACCCGTCGATCGTCGGCCGGCTCCGGATGGTGCGACCGCTGGTTGCCCGATCGGCGCCGGTGGCCTGTTCCGGCCCGATCGTGCTGTTTCTCCCGGCCCACAACGAGGAGCCCCGGGTCGCCGCGGTGGTGAACCGGGCCCCGGATCGGGTCGGCGGCCATCCCGTCGAGGTCGTCGTGGTCGACGATGGCAGCACCGACGGCACCGCCGCCGCGGCCCGTGCCGCCGGCGCCACCGTGGTGTCACATTCGATCAACCGGGGGCTGGGAGCCGCCGTTCGCACCGGGATCGAGTACTGCCGTCGGGCCGGCGCCACCGCCGGGGTCTTCTGCGACGCCGACGGGGAGTACGATCCTGCCGAGCTGGCCACCATGGTCGAACCGATCATGGCCGGACGGGCTCACTACGTCGTCGGCAGCCGGTTCGTCGGCCGCATCGGCCGAATGCTCCCCCATCGACGGCTCGGCAACCGTCTGCTCACCCGCTGGGTCCGGTACGTCACCGGTGTTCCGGTCACCGACGGCCAGTCCGGCTACCGGGCGCTCTCGGCCGAAGCCCTCGCCGCCGCCGAAGTCGCCCACGACTACAACTACGCCCAGGTGCTCACCATCGATCTGTTGGACAAAGGCTTCGGCTACCACGAGGTCGGAATCGGCTATTCGTTTCGCCGGTCGGGACAGTCGTTCGTCCACCTTGGCCACTATCTCAAACAGGTCGTACCGACGGTATGGCGCCAACTGAACCCGGGTCGAGACCCGGTTGCTTCCCAGGAGGAGCCTCCATCATGGATAATCGACGCTGGATCCGTGGCCTCAGTGCCGCTGTCGTCGTCGCCTGCCTGCTTATCGCCGGGTGTAGCGGCGACGACGGCGCCACCGTCCGAAACCTCGCCGAGGACGACGGAAGCTCGGCCGAAGGGTCGGCGTCGAACGTCGACGCGGGCGATGGTGACGGTTCGAGCGCCGAAGCGGGCTCGAGCGCCAGTGCCAGCGCTCCCGCCGACGGTTCCTCGGCCGATGACTCCGGCGAACCGGTCGAGGCCGAAGGAGGCTACACCTACGCGTCGGACGTCACCGCACACCGGCAGGTGACCCGCGATGTATGTGAGATCAAGGAGTTGCTCGAGACCCCGACCCCCGACTTCGAGGCCGCGTCGGCGATCTACTCCGACGGCGAGTACTCGAACAACAGCGACGGCAGCGTCCGCACCCTCGCCGGGTTCGCCGGCTCCGAGGACGAACTGCACGGGTTCGACACCTACTACGGTACCGCCACCCCGCTCGACGACTGGGTGACCGAGGCCCTGAGCGGTACCGGTCGGTTCGCCGGCACCTCCGATACCGTCCGAGCCCAGGCGGCTGAGAAGGGTGTGCAGAACCAGATCATGGTGGCCTGGACGATTCACGAGTTGAACAGCGC
>JAOUGG010000239.1 GCA_029857855.1 Acidimicrobiia bacterium
CGCCGGCCTCGACGGCGGGGCGCGTCAACAGAATACGTTCGACCTGTTTGTCCTGAAGGGCCCGGACGGCGCAGGCGACGGCCAACCAGCTCTTGCCCGTTCCGGCGGGACCGACCCCGAACGTGACGATGTTGCGCCGCACGGCGTCGATGTACCGTTTCTGGCCCGAGGTTTTCGGCCGCACCGGCTTGCCCCGGTAGGTGGTCAACACCCGGTCGGTGAGCACGTCGGAGGGCCGCTCGTCGTCCTTCAGCATGTCGATCGACCGGCGCACGACCGCGGCGTTCAGCGATTCGCCCCGCTGCAGCACGAGCACCAGTTCATCGAGCACCCTGGCCGCCTCGACCTGGTCGGCCCCCTCGACGAGTATCTCGTTACCTCGGGCGTGGATCGCCACCTGGAAGGCATCCTCGACGACGCGAAGGTACTCGTCACGCTGGCCGAGAAGGCCGGCCATGATCTGGTTGTCGTCGACTTCGATTTTCACTGGTGACGTCATCTGATGTGCGATCGTACCCAACATCGGACGGTACAACCGAGCAGTTTCGACAGATGACGGTGATATCTCCGGCGGCGATACCATCGAGATTCGACGACGGACGAGTCCCGATTCCGACGGCGCGACGCTTCCCCCGACTCATCATCCACCGGTCGTTCGACGACCGTGACGGGGGAACGTTCCATGGTCGAACTACTGATCGGCTCCGACGGCCGGGCCGAACGGGCGCTGATCGTCCGCAAACATCTCGAGGATCCCATACGTCTCACCCACCAGGTTCGGTGGCTGACCCGGGCCCAGGGGCCGGGAGTCGTGAGGCTGCACGACGTCGGCCCGAACGGCGAACACTACTCCACGGAGTTCGGCGGACCGCTCACGCTGGCCGCCGCCACCGATCCGGCGGCCACCCTGCCGGTGGTGAACGCAGTGTGGGCCGGCATTGACCGGCTCCACCGGCTCGGTTTGACACACGGTGCGGTGGCCGCCGAGCATGTCGTGATCGGTACCGGTGGTCCGCTGCTGATCAGCCCTGGTGGGCCCGAGCCGCTCGGTCGTCGCCACGACATCGCCTCCTTCGGCCGGATGATCGCCGGTCTGGCCGAGGTGTGGTCGGTCGAGGCGATCGTGGACCCGGCGATCGCCGCTCACTGGAACGCGATCGGTCGCCGGCTCACCGAACTCGGCGATCCGCCGGACATCGCCGCCGACGATCGCCTCGTGAGTGGCGCCGAGGTCCGGCGTCTGCTCGGCGTGCTGGGGCCGGTCGGTCGCACCCGCCGGTTCGTCACCGGCCGGTGGCTCAGGACGCGGCGACGGTATGGATCAATCCGAGGTCGTCCAGCCGATCGACGGCCGAGTCGATTCTGACGCCGAGGATGCAGGCCACGGCCCGGAGATCGTCGTGGCGGATGGTCAGCACCCGGCCGTTGAAGTCCTGGCGTTGCACCTGAATCATCTCGAGATAGCGTCCGAGCATCTCGCCTTCTGGGCTGGGCACGGCGGCCAACCGCTCGAGTTCGAGCGTCACACCAGCGGCCCGGCCGGTTCGTTCCGTGAGATCGACCACCTCCGGGGACGTCGACGGCATGGCCGACCGGGGCAGCAGTTGGTCGACCGGGACGCTGTAGCACTGGGCCAGCCGTTCGAGGCGGGTCACCGAGATCGCCCGTTCCCCCCGTTCGTAGGCGCCGAGCACCGAGGCTTTGAACTCCAGATCCGAGTTGGCTTCGACATCCTGCAGCGAGAGTCGTTTCTGCTGGCGGATCAGCCGCAGCCGCTCGCCCACCCTGCGGCCGTATGCGGTGTTGAATTCCTCTGTTGGCTGGGAAAGACCCATTGATGCTCCCGGGATCGGCGACTCCAGCCCCTGTCGCCAGTAAACCTAGTCGCCACTCTGCGCAACATCAACCACGTTCTGCGGTCAAAACCAGAAGAACGGCGGTACATATGGCGGCCGACTCGGTTCGCAGAATGTTTCCCGGCAGTCCCACCAGATTCCTCCCGTCGCATTCACGGGCGCTGAAACCGCCCTCGGGGCCGACCAGCACCGTCGTCGGGCGGGCGGCGGCGTCGGTGCCGAGCAGCGGCTCCCCCGGCTCGGCGAGCGCGGCTTCGGGTAGCTGTTCGACGACCGCCGCGAACGCGGTCACCTCCCACACCTCGGGCAACCAGAGATTCCGGGATTGCATCGCAGCCTCCCGTGCCACCTTGCGATGGCGGGCCAGATTTCGTGTCGCCTTGGCGCCGTCCCACCGGACGACGGTTCGCTCCGTGGTCATGGGGATGATGCGGTCGACGCCGAGCTCGGTGAGTTTCTGCACCGCCAGTTCGCTTCGATCCCCCTTGACCAGGGCGAATCCGACGGTCAACGGCGTCTCACGTCGACGATCCGACTTCTCGACGACGATCGGGCCGACGTCGAGCGGCTCGACACCGGGGCCGAGGGCGGCGGATCGCCACCGACCGGCCCCGTCGGCCACGGTGATCGGATCGCCCGTCCGGCATCGCAACGCCCGACTGAGGTGATGGTGGTCGGCCTCGTCGAGCACGGGCCGCTCCAGATCGTCGACGAAGACCAGGGGCCGGGACCGGAGGTCGTTTCGGGTCACGCGAACTTCGATTTGAACCGCCCGAGGATGCCGTCCTCGCCCGGCTCCTTCACTGATTCGCCCCGTTCCTTGGCCAGCTGCCGCAGCAGGTCCTCCTGCTCGGGGGTGATACCGGTGGGGGTTTCGACCATGACGGCCAGCAGAAGATCGCCACGGTTCCGGCCACGTAGTTTCGGAACCCCCCGATCGCGAAACCGGATCAGATCACCGGTTTGCGACCCGGCAGGCACGGTGACCTCGATCTCACCGTCGATCGCCTCGAACGAAATGGTGGCGCCCAGGGCGGCCTGGGTGGCGGCCACCCGGAACTCCGCCAACAGGTTGTCGCCGTCTCGTTGAAAGACCGGATGGGGCAGAACGCGGACCTGAACGTAGAGGTCACCTGCTCCCCCACCACGACGGCCGACCGCACCTCGGCCCGTGAGCCGAAGGGTGGCTCCGTCGCCGACCCCGGCCGGCACGTCGACGACATAGGTCTGCTCCTCGACCCTCCGACCTTCACCGGAGCAGTCCGAGCAGGGCTCGGAGATCGTGACCCCCTCCCCCGAGCAGCGGGCGCAGGTGGCCGTCGTGACCATCTGGCCCAGGATCGACTGGCGGACCTGGCGGACCTGGCCGGTGCCGCCGCACTGGTCGCAGCGCAAGGCCTGGGAGCCGGGCGCGGCGCCGGTCGCCTCGCAGGTGTCGCAGGGAACGGCGGTGCGAACGGTGACCTCCTTGGCCTCCCCGTTGACCACGTCCTCGAGGGTGAGTTCGGCCACCACCTCGAGGTCGACGCCGCGCTGGGGGCCGGCATCGGTACGGGTTCCGGCGTTGAAGAAGGCGTCGAAGAGGTCGCCGAGGCCCGATCCGGCGAACGGGTCGCCCATGCGGGAACCGCTCGAACCGAACCGGTCGTAGCGGGCCCGCTTCTCGGGGTCACTCAGGACCTCGTAGGCCTCGGCCACCTGTTTGAACCGGGCCTCGGCCGCCGCATCGTTGGGATTGGCATCCGGGTGGAGTTCGCGCGCCAGTTTTCGGTAGGCCCGTTTGATCTCGTCCTGGGTGGCCGACCGGCTGACGCCCAGCAGCTGGTAGAAGTCCATCGTTACCCTTCGCTCAACATCCGACCCAGCTGACGGCTGACGACGGCCACGGCCGACATGGCCTGGGGATAGTTCATTCGGGTCGGTCCCAGCACGGCGATTGATCCGGCGTGTTCGCCATCGATCTCGTACGGCGACACGACGAGGCTGCACTCCGACAGCGGCGCCACGCCCGTTTCGGAGCCGATCGCCACCGACAGACCCCGCTCGACGACGTCGGCCAGGAGGCTGACCACGACGAGCTGCTGTTCGAGGATCGTCAGAACCTGGCTGACCGAGTCGACGGCCTGAAACGCCGAGGCCACCTTCGACGTTCCGTCGACGTAGACCCGTTCACCTTCGGCGTCGCCCTCGACCATGTCGGTGTAGAACTGCTGAACCAGCGCATCGACTACGGAGTCGCCGCTCTGTCGGGGCCTGGTGCTTTCACCGGCCGGGCGATCGACAGCGGCCTCCGCGAGCAGCCGTGACGCCTGCTCGATCGTCTGGACCTCGATTTCAGCATCGAATTCGAACGTCTGTTTCAGGACCTGGCCGTTGGACAGCACCGCGACCGACATCACAGCCCGTCCGGCCAGTGGCACCAGTTGCACGGATCGAACGACGGCGGCCTCAATGGTGTCGTCGACGACGACGGCTGCGTAGTCGGTCAGATCACTCAACAGCGAGGCCGTCTCCTTCATGACCTGCTCGATCTCGCCCCGGAGTTCACCGAAGAAAGCGGCGACCGACTTGTCGGCTGACGCGCCCCGACCCCGCAGATCGTCGAGATCGAGGCTGTCGACGAAGTAACGATAGCCCTTCTCGGTGGGAACCCTGCCGGCGCTGGTGTGCGGCTGGGTGAGGTACCCCTCGTTCTCCAGCACCGCCATGTCGTTGCGGACCGTGGCCGGCGACACCTTCAGCCCGGCGGCCCTGGCCGCGGCAGACGAACCGACCGGCTGGGCGGTGTCGGTGTACTGCTCGATGACTGCTCGGAGGATGGCGGCTTTACGTTCGTCGACCATGAATCAACTACTGTTTCGGGCGCTGGAATCGGCCCGGCTGAGTCAGTCTACCGATGCCGGGCCGGAAGGTCCGATTTCAACCATGTGGCAAACGCCGTTAGCGTCCGGCGTTCCCGGACCATGCCCGCAGCGCAGGCGCTCGCCGGCCGTCAATCGTCGAGCCGGAGCACCTGGATGAAGGTGTCGGAGGGGATCTCGACCCGGCCGATGTTCTTCATCTTCCGCTTTCCCTCCTTCTGCTTCTTCAACAGCTTGTTCTTCCGGGTCACGTCGCCGCCGTAGAGCTTCGCCGTGACGTCCTTGCGGAACGCCTTGACCGTCTCCCGGGCGATGATGCGACCGCCGATGGCCGCCTGGATCGGGACCTCGAACTGCTGACGGGGAATAATGGCCTTCAACTTGCCGGCCATGCGGCGGCCGTACTCGTACGACGAATCCCGGTGCACGATGGTGGAGAAGGCGTCGACCTGCTCGCCGTTGAACAGCACGTCGACCTTCACCAGGTCACCGGGCTCGTAGCCCACCGGCTCGTAGTCGAGGCTGGCGTATCCCTGACTGCGGCTCTTGAGCTCGTCGAAGAAGTCGATGACCACTTCGGCCAGCGGCAGCCGGTAGACGAGTTCGAGGCGCTCCGGTGACAGGTACTCCATCTTCTCCATACGGCCCCGGCGGGTCTGACACAGCTCCATGATGGTGCCCGTGTAGTCGCTGGGGGTGATCATCGACGCCTTCAGGTACGGCTCCTGGATCTCCTTCCAGTCGCCGGCCGGAGGCAGCGTGGAG
>JAOUGG010000240.1 GCA_029857855.1 Acidimicrobiia bacterium
CACCCGGGACTGGGTGTGCGTCTTCAGGATAGACGGGTTGCGCCAAGCGGCCTAGTGTTGAGCCGCAGATGCCCGCTGTTGTGGCGAACGACGGCCGTGGAAGGCAACTACTCGAAGCGCACAGGCAAGGGACGTCATGTGTAACACCGGGTCAGCGACAGCGCACAGCCATGTCGGCGGGCACACCGCAGCGCCGGTCGACGCCGTTATCGGTCGCCTCAACGATTCGGCGGCCACTGGCATCCCGACGATCGAACGCCGTCGCCTGGTGATCACCGGCGTGGTGCAGGGGGTCGGGTTCCGGCCGTTCGTCCACCGCCTCGCCAACCGCCTGCACCTGACCGGCACGGTCACCAACTCGTCGGCCCGGGTCGTGATCGAGGTGGCCGGGGTGGCCGAGCTGCTCGACCGGTTCCAGCAGCTCCTGGTCGACGAGGCGCCGCCGCTGGCCTCGATCGAGTCGCTGATCGCCGATCGTCTCGATGTCGAGGCGCCGCCGGTCGAAGGCTTCACCATCGTGGCCAGCGACTCGGGTAACCCCGACGAGTCCAGCGGCAACCGCATCTTCGTCGCCGCCGACACCGCCCCGTGCGAGGCCTGCCGGGCCGAGATGCTCGACCCGTCGAACCGTCGGTACCGTCATCCGTTCATCAGCTGCACCGACTGCGGTCCCCGGTTCACCATCATCGAATCGCTGCCCTATGACCGGCCGTCGACCACCATGGCCGGCTTCCAGATGTGTCCGGCCTGCCACGACGAGTACCACGACCCGTCGGATCGTCGATTCCACGCCCAACCCATCGCCTGCCACGACTGCGGCCCCACCCTCCTCTTCCGAAATTTGCACCCGGGGCGACACTCAGTGTCACCTGAAGTCCACAGAACGGGGGAGGGTGCGGTTGGGGAGGAGGCGGTAGCCGAAGCCGCGCGGGCGGTGGTCGACGGCGGTGTGCTGGTGGTCAAGGGGGTCGGCGGGTTCCAGCTGGCCTGCGATGCCGGCAACGACGAGGCCGTCGCCGCGCTCCGGGCGTGGAAGCGCCGACCCGACAAACCGCTGGCGATCCTGGTCGCCGACCTCGACGTGGCCCGGCGGCTGGTCGAGCTCGGTGTGGCCGAGGAGGAGCTGCTGACATCACCGGCCCGACCGATCGTGCTGGCCCGCCGCCGAGTTGACGACGACACCGTAACCGGGGAGGTCGCCGACGGTGTGGCCCCCACCCAGCCGAGACTCGGTGTGATGCTGCCACCGTCGCCGCTGCACGAACTGCTGGCGGCCGCCGTTGGACGGCCGCTGGTGCTGACCAGCGGCAACCACTCCGGCGCCCCCATGACCTACCGCGATGAGCAGCTGGCCGATCTGCTCGCCGGGTCGGAGGAGCTCGGGCTGCAAGTCGGGCTGCAAGTCGAAGTCGGAGTGCTGACCCACGACCGGCCGATCGCCGTGGCCTGCGACGACTCCGTGCTGCGCGTCGGAACCGACGGACCGACCTTCATCCGGCGGGCCCGGGGCTACACGCCCACGACCGTCGATATCGATGGCGACGGCGTCGCCCCCGGGCCGCCGCTGCTCGCCGTCGGAGGACAGTTGAAGAATACGTTCTGCCTCCTCGGGTCCACCCAAGCCTGGGTCAGCCAGCACATCGGTGACATGGACGACCTCGACACCGTGCACGCCTTCGGCGCCTCCGTTGACCGGTTCCAGCAGTTCTACGCGGTCGATCCCGAGGCGATCGTGGTCGACGCCCATCCCGACCACGGGCCCCGGGCCTGGGCCCGGCGCAACCGACCGGGCCGTCCGGTCATCGAGGTGCAGCACCACCACGCCCATATCGCCTCGGTGTTGGCCGAGCACGGCGTCGGATTCGACGAGCCGGTGATCGGCGTGGCCTTCGACGGCACCGGCTACGGCATTGGGCCGGCTGGGGAACCAGCCGTCTGGGGCGGGGAGTTCCTGGCCGTGACCGGCGGTAACCATCGCCGTATCGCCCACCTCGAGCCGGTGCCGATGCCCGGCGGGGATGCGGCCGTGATCAACCCCTACCGGGTTGCGCTCGTCCATCTCCATCATCAGGGGATCGACGCCGACGACCTCCCTCCGGCCGCCCAGGTCGACGACCGCGAACGATCCGTCCTGGCCCGCCAACTCGCAACCGGGATCGGCTGCCTCCCCAACTCCAGCATGGGGCGACTGTTCGACGCGGTGAGCTCGATCGTCGGGTTGCGGCACCGAATCAGCTACGAGGCCCAGGGGGCGATCGAGCTCGAACTCGCCGCCACCCGGGCCACCCGGGCCACCCGGGCCACCCGGTCCGCAGCGGCGGCGGACGCGACCGATGTCGACCTGATCCCGAGCTATCGTTTCACTCTCGACGAGTACGTACACGACGGAACGGTGGTGCTCGAAGCCGCCCCCGGTCCCGTCCTGGCCGCCGTCGTCGCCGATGTCCGGGTCGGCCGGGATCTCGAGGCGATCGCCCTCGGTTTCCACCGGGCCGTCGTGGCGCTCACCGTCGACGTCTGCCGGGCCCGGGCCGCCGAACTCGGCACACACATCGTGGCGCTGAGCGGCGGGGTCTTCCAGAACGCCCTGCTGACCGAGGAGACGTCCGCCGCCCTGCGCACGGCGGGATTCCGAGTGCTCACCAACCGGCTCGTGCCGCCGAACGACGGCGGCCTGGCCCTCGGTCAGGCTTACGTCGGCCGTCACCGCCTTCTACCATCGAGATTGAACGAAACAACAGGAGAACCATCATGTGCCTAGCGGTTCCGGGACGTATCGAGTCGATTCGGGAGGCCAAGGGCACGATCATGGCCACCGTTGATTTCGACGGCATAGCCAAGGAGATCTGCCTGGCCTACCTGCCCCAGGCCGAGGTGGGCCAATACGTGATCGTGCACGTCGGCTTCGCCATCTCGATCATCGACGAGGCCTCGGCCAACGAGACCCTGCAGATGTTCCGCGAACTCGGCATCCTCGAGGAGGAGCTGGGACTGGAGCCCGAGACAGCGCGCGGCGGCCCGGCGGAGGCGGCGTCGTGAAGTACCTCGACGAGTTCCGCGATCCCGAGTTGGCCCGCTCGCTGCTCGACGAGATCGCCCGCATCACCACCCGGTCCCACAACATCATGGAGGTGTGCGGCGGCCAGACCCACTCGATCATCCGCAATGGGATCGATCAGCTGCTACCTGGCGAGATCAACCTCATTCACGGACCGGGCTGCCCCGTCTGCGTCACCCCGCTGGGCGTGCTCGACAAGGCGCTGGCCATCGCCGCCCGCCCCGACGTGATCTTCTGCTCGTTCGGTGACATGCTCCGAGTTCCGGGGTCCGACAAGGATCTGTTCTCCATCAGCAGTGAGGGGGGCGATGTTCGGGTCGTCTACTCGCCGCTCGACGCGCTCACCATTGCCGAGAACGTGGCCAAGGCCCAACCGGACAAACAGGTGGTGTTCTTTGCCGTCGGGTTCGAGACCACCGCGCCGGCGAACGCCATGTCGGTCCACCAGGCCAAACAGCGGGGCATCACCAACTTCTCGATGCTGGCCAGCCACGTGCTCGTGCCCCCGGCGATCGAGGCGATCATGTCATCGCCCATCAACCTGGTCGACGGGTTCCTCGCCGCCGGGCACGTGTGTACCGTGATGGGCACCTCCCAGTACGGCCCGCTTGCGGAGCGCCATGGGGTGCCGATCGTGGTCACCGGATTCGAGCCGCTCGACATCCTTGATGGCATCCGCCGGGTGGTCATCCAGCTGGAGTCGGGCGAAGCCCGGATGGAGAACGCCTACGCCAGGGTGGTGTCGGCCGACGGGAACCCGGCGGCCCGCTCGATGGTGGAGCAGGTGTTCGAGGTGTGCGACCGGCAGTGGCGGGGGATCGGGGAAATACCGGCCAGCGGCTGGAGGATCTCGGAGGCCTACCGCTCATTCGACGCCGAGCACCGGTTCGATGTGGCCGACGTCGATGCCGTCGAATCGCCGCTGTGTCGCAGCGGTGAGGTGCTCCAGGGGCTGATCAAACCCGACGAGTGCGAGGCTTTCGGCGTCGAGTGCACCGATCGCCACCCGCTGGGCGCCACCATGGTGTCGAGTGAGGGGGCGTGCGCCGCCTACTACCAGTACCGCCGCCTGTCGGGCACGCCGGTCAGGATATGAGGGGCCTGCCGACATGAACTCCGACACCAACACCGGCACCAGCACCGGCGCTGATGCCGCAACCGCCCCCGGTACGCCCGACTTCGCCGGCTGGACGTGCCCCAGGCCGTTACGCGACTATCCGCGCATCGTCACCGGTCACGGCGGGGGCGGGCGGTTGTCGGCCGAACTGATCGAGCACCTGTTCGTGCCGGCGTTCGCCGATCAAGATCCTGACGCCGATCGTGTGGCCGATCCTGGTGCCGGCGCCGGCTCCGACGCCCGCCCGGCGCTGCACGATTCGTTCGTGCTCGACGTACCCGCCGGACGATTGGCCGTCTCCACCGACTCCTACGTCGTCGACCCGATCATCTTCCCCGGCGGCTCGCTCGGTGACCTGGCCGTCAATGGCACGGTCAACGACGTGGCCATGAGCGGTGCGCAACCCCTGGCGCTGACCGCCGGCTTCATCCTCGACGAGGGCCTTCCCATGGAGACCCTCGGTCGCATCGTCAACGACATGGCGGCCGCGGCCCGGGCTGCCGGGGTACGCATCGTCACCGGCGACACCAAGGTCGTCGAGGCCCGGTCGGGCGCAGCGCCGGGGCTGTTCGTCAACACCGCTGGGATCGGTCTGGTGCCAGACGGCGTGCGGATCGCCCCCGAGCGGGCGACGCCGGGTGACGTGGTGATCGTCAGCGGTCCGATGGGCGTGCACGGCATCGCCATCATGTCGGTTCGGGAGGGCTTGGAGTTCGGCACAACGCTGGCCACCGACTCGGCCCCGCTGAACGGTCTGGTGGCCGACATGCTGGCCGCCCACCCCGACCTTCACGTGTTGCGTGATCCGACCCGGGGCGGACTCACCGCCTCACTGTGCGAGATCGCCACCGCGGCGATGGTCGGCATCGAGTTCGAGGAGACGGCCGTTCCGGTGCCGCCCGAGGTGGCCGCGGCCTGCTCGTTCCTCGGCCTCGACCCGTTCGGCGTGGCGAATGAGGGCAAGCTGGTCGCCATCGTTCCGCCCGACGCTGTCGAGGTGGTCATGGACGCCCTCGCCGCCCACCCGCTGGGCAAGGAGGCGGCGGTCATCGGCCGCGTCGTCGACGACCACCCCGGCATGGTCGCCGCCCGCACCCCGTTCGGCGCCCGCCGCGTCGTCGACATGCCCCTGGGCGAACAGCTCCCCCGCATCTGCTGACTGCAGCGTCCGTCCGTCCCGTCCCGTCGTCCGCCGGTAGCGTCACCGCCCAACAAGGGCGTTGTGGAACGGCGCACACCGCTCCCGACGGTACAGTGGCGGCCACCACTCGGAGGTCGTGGCCTCCCTCGGAAATGAC
>JAOUGG010000242.1 GCA_029857855.1 Acidimicrobiia bacterium
GCGGGCCTACGGATCCGAAACCATCATCCGGATCTTCGACTGGTACTTCGAGTTGTCCGACCTTCTCGACCTCGACGGGTTCATCACCACCATCGCCGCCCGGACGGCCCTCATGCGCGACTGGAACCGATTCCTCGTCGACCATCCTCTGGTCATCACCCCGTTCCTGATGCGCCCCATGTACGACTGGGACTACGACGCGACCGGGCTCGACGCGGTCGCCGATCTGTTCGCCTCGGCCGTCCACTCGACCGGTATCAACTACCTCGGCCTGCCCGCCGGGGTCATCGGCATGGATCTGGTCGACAACCGTCCTGCAGCCGTTCAGATCGTTGGCCGCTACTTCCGCGAGGACAGCATCTGTGATGCACTCGAGGCCATCGAGACAGCCAACGGGGTGATGGCCCATCAGCTCTGGCAACACGACCTGGCCTGATCCTCCGCCCGAACCCGACTGCGGTTCGGCGAAATCCGTATCACCGGGCCGGATCCGATCGTCAGCGCCCACGGCTACGCTGCGGTGCTCATGTTCCTGTTTCTCGCGTCGGGTATCGGGTTCAACGCCTGGGAGCGTCGTGACAAGCCGGAGCACCGTCGTTACGCGGGGCTCTACGCCGTGATCTCCGGGCTGATGGTCGCCGTCGGGATCGTGTTCCTGACCGCATTGCGGGGCTGGTCCCACATGGTGCTGGTGCTGGAGATCGTCGAGATCGCCCTGTTCGCCGCCTTCTGGGTGGCTCAGACGGTCGAGCACTGGGGTCAGGATCATCTGCCGGCGGTCTGAGCCGGGCTACGAGCCGAGCAGCACCCGCCGCTTGCTCTCCAGATCCTCGTGGTTCAGGTAGGCACCGACGTAGTGCCGTGGGCCGACGAAGGCGTTGCGGCCGTGGAGGCTTCGCCAGTTGTCGAAGATCAGGATGTCGCCGGGTGTCAACCCGACCGCCACCCGGCGGGCCGGTGCGGCCGCGAGTTCGGCGAATCGACGATAGGCCCGGTGGAAGCGAAGCTCCTGTTCGGGTGGGAGAAGGAACGGGGCGCGATCGTAGTTGTTGAAGCTGACCTGGTCGAGCACGCCCCGGGCGTTCGACCGGAAGACCGGCCGTTCGGCCCGCAGGTGCACGCCCGGCTCGATGTAACGTCCGGGTACGGGTACCGAGGCCAGCGTCACGAAGGTCTCCGGTTCGGCGGTCTCCAGCTCGGCTGCGATCGCAAACCCGTCGACCAGCAGGCTCTCCCCACCCTCGGGCGCGGCCGCCAGGCACAGGAAGAACTGCAGCCCGGGTGCGTCGTGGCTGTAGGTGCCGTCGGTGTGGGGTGCGAGATGGACGCTGGTGTAGGCGGTGTCGGCGTGCTCGCTCAGATCGGGGGCCAGGTCCCACAACCCACCGAAGATCGTGTGGCGGATGTAGCCGAGGCGGCGGGCGAACGCTTCGGCCGTCCCCCGGTCGAGCACGTCGCCCCGAAGTACGAGGTAGCCGTAGCGGCTGAGCAGGTCGACCCCGAGGGTCAGGGCCTCATCGGACGCCGGGTCGAGGAAGGCTCCGAGGTCGATCTCGTCAGGTCGGGTCGTGGGATCGGACCAGAGCACGATGTCGGTGGGGAGGATCGGCTTCAGCTCGGGACGGGCCGACCAGTCGGTGGCGAGGAACTCCTCGGCCACGGATTCGAGCAGCTGCCGGGAGCACATCGCCACGGTGGCGTCGGGCCAGGTCACGGTCACCCACCCGTCGTCAACCGTGACCGTTCCCGGCTCGACATCTCCGAGTGAGAACGTGTCGACTCGGCGCTGTTTCGTGTCGGGGTCCTGGCCGGCCTCGCTCTCGTCGTGGTCGCGAAGCCAGTGCCACGAGATCGGTGCGGACTGATCGAACCCTGGCAGGTGAAGGTCCAAGCCGTTGCCGGTGACCGTGATCGAGAATGTCATGGCGTGTCCTTTCTTCTCGGAAACGTTGTAGGCATCAGAGCAGACCGACGGTTTGGCGCCCCACCGTTTCGACCAGGGCCTCGGCCAGATCGGGGAGGACGGTTGGCGACAGCCGGTAGGAGGGCCCATAGAGTCCGACCGAGGCGACAGGTCCGTCGCCGTCGGTCATGATCGGTGCGGCCAGGCCGTTCACGCCGACGTCGAATTCCTCCTCGGTCCAGACGTACCCGTCGGTCCGAATCCGTTTCAGCCGGCGCCGGATCGCCGTCGGGTCGGTCATCGACCGACCGGTCGGGGCGCTCAGCGACGCGGTCAGGTAGGCGTCGAGTCGCTCGTCGGGCCAGTGGGCCATGAGCACCAGGCCGTGGGCGACCACGTGGAAGGGATGGCGTTCCGCCTCCACGTCGGGGGCGGTGACGGCGTTGTCGGCGTCGATCTGGGAGACGTAGAGCACGGCGTCGCCGTCATCGACGGCCAGTGTCGCCGTTTCGCCGAACCCGTCGGCCAGTGCGACCAGCAAAGGCCGGAGGCGATCGCGGAGCAGCGGCCTCGGCCCGTCGACCGTGAGGGTGGCCAGCGCGCTGCCGGGCGTGACCAGGCCATCGGCGGTGCGCTCGACCATGCCGATCGCGTTCAGCTGGCCGACCAGCCGCGACGCCGTGGATCGGGGCAGGCCCGTCCGCCGGCCCAGCTCACGAACCCCGACCGGACCGTCGGACGCGACCACCGCCTGCAACATCACGAAGGCCCTTTCGATCGGTCCCGATTCGACGCTTGACGACGTACTTCGATCGGCCATACACTCGTACCATATCACAGGACGTCCCGCAGCATGGGACACAATACGGGACCGGCTCATAGCAGGCCCGAGGAGCACACGTGACCCGTCCGGCGCCAGCAACGGTTCCCACCCCCGACTTCTACCACTATCGGTGGATTCCGCTTTCCACCGCCTCGATCGACGGGGATTTCGTCAAGCTCACCTGGGGCGACGGGTCGAGTCTGTCGGCCTACTCCTGGTGGCTCCGGGAGTCGATCGTGGCCGACGGCGCCACCGACCCGACCACTCGGGAGGGCACCATCGATCCCGCCGACTTCGACGATTCGCTGTCGATCACCGGCGTCCAACTCAACGCGGCCGGTGCGCTGCTCGTCGGATTCAGCGACGGGTTCGCCGGCACACTGCACCCCGGTTGGCTCCATCACGTCGCCACCGGCCGCCACCGACCCGAGGCCGTGATCCCGGCCGCAGCGATCTGGACGGCCGAGCAGCTGGCGGCACCGCCGACCTTCGACGGCGCCGCCGTCCTGGCCGGCGACGGCGACGAGCTGCTGTCGTTCCTCGAAGCGATGGTCATCCACGGGCTCGCCCGGCTCAGCGACGTCCCGGCCCGGTTGTCGGAGCCGGGCAATCGCGAGATCGAGGGCCTTGTCGCCGTCACTGATCTGATCGGCGTGCGTCGCGACACGAACTTCGGCCCCGTCTGGAGCGTCAAGGCCGAGATATCGGGAGACTTCGAGAACTCGACCGCCAATACCGGCCTCCGCCTCGGCCCCCATGCCGATCTCCCGACCCGGGAGATCCCACCCGGGTTCCAGTTCCTCCACTGTGTGGCCAACACCGTCGGCGGCGGGTGGAGCCGGATGACCGACGGGGCGGCGCTGGTCGCCCACCTCGAGGCCGAAGAGCCCGACACCTACGACGCCTTGACGTCGCTCGACTGGGTGTTCTTCAACCGGTCCCGGGACCACGATCATCGCTGGGTCGGACCGATGATCGACCATGGCGCACCCGGCTCGCCCCTCACCATCCGGGCGTTCTACCCCGTCCGGGGCTTCCCGGCGATGGACCCCGACGACATCCCACGGGCCTACCGGGCGGCCAAACGGTTTCACCAGCTCGGCGCCGATCCCCGATTCCAGATCGGCTATCCGTTCCGTCCCGGCGACCTCGTCGGGTTCGACAACCGGCGGATGCTGCATGGCCGCGACGCCTTCGATCCCGGTGGCGGAACGCGCCATCTGCGGGGTACCTACGTCGACCATGATGAGGTGTACTCCCGCATCCGGGTTCTGGCCAGAGCCCACACCCCCAACAGCCAGGAGGTTGGCCCATGACACGATCACCCAGCCGCAAGGTCTTCATCACGTGCGCCGTCACCGGTTCCGGAGACACCGTCAACAAATCCGACAAGGTGCCGTTCAAGCCGTCCGACATCGCCCGCAACTGCATCGAGGCGGCGAAGGCGGGGGCGGCAGTGGTCCACATCCACGTGCGTGACCCGATCACCGGCGCCGCGGCCCGGGAGGTCGACTATTACCGCGAGGTGGTCGAGCGGGTCCGTGAGTCGGGCACCGGCGTGGTCATCAACCTAACCGCCGGGATGGGCGGCGATCTCACGTTCGGTTCGGCCGAGGCGCCGTTCCCGGTCGACGAGGCGGGGACCGACATGGCCGGTGCCACCGAGCGGCTCGATCACGTGCGAGAGCTCCGACCCGAGATCTGCACGCTCGACTGCGGCACCATGAATTTCGGTGAGGGCGACTACATCATGACCAACTCGCCGGCCACCCTCACCGAAATGGCCCGCCAGGTGCGGGATCTCGGCGTGCGGCCGGAACTGGAGTTGTTCGACCTCGGTCACCTGAGCTTTGCCCGCTGGCTGTTCGACGAGGGACTCGTCATCGACCCGGTCATGGTGCAGCTCTGCATGGGCATCCCGTGGGGCGCTCCGAACGACATGAACTCACTGATGGCGTTCGTCAACAACCTCCCAACAAACTGGACGTTCTCCGCCTTCTCCATCGGCCGCGATCAACTCCCCTACGTGGCCGCCGCCGCCCTGGTGGGCGGCAACGTGCGGGTCGGCCTGGAGGACAACCTCTACCTGTCGAGGGGCAATCTGGCGTCGAACGCCGATCTCGTCCACCGGGCGGTGCAGATCCTCGAGGCGATGAACATCACGGTGCTCGGACCGGAGGCCGTGCGCGACCAGTTGGAGCTGACGACCCCCTGACGCCTTGACCTTCCAGTCCAGTGGAAGGTCTAGGCTGATGCTCGTGAACCGGCTCGCGTCAGACCATCGGGAGAGCCACCAGACCGGGCACGATCACAACCACGGTGGGCACGACGGCCACGGTGGGCATGACGGCCACGGTGGGCATGACGGCCACGGCGGGCACGACAAGCATGCCGGCCACGATCCGGAGGTCTTTCGTCGCCTGTTCTGGTGGAATCTCCTGCTCGCGGTTCCCGTGCTGGTCTTCTCGGCCCAGATCCAGGAGTGGTTCGGCTACACGATCGACGGGGCCTTGGCGGCCTGGGTGGCGCCGGTGTTGGGCACCGTCATCTACCGGTGGGGTGGTCAACCTTTCCTGAAGGGCGCCGCGGCCGAGGTCCGCAACCGACAGCCGGCCATGATGCTGTTGATCGCGCTGGCCATCACCGTCGCCTACCTGTCGTCGTTGGCGTCGTCGCTGGGATGGGGTGAGCTCGATTTCTGGTGGGAGCTCGCCGCCCTCATAGCAGTGATGCT
>JAOUGG010000244.1 GCA_029857855.1 Acidimicrobiia bacterium
GCGTAGGGGGCGAGGAACTTGAACGGAGCGGGATCACCAGCCGGGGCGGCGACGACAACGGTGTAGTCCATGGCACCGTACTCGTCGAGCAGCGCCACGGTCTGAGCGATGGTCGAGGCCTTCTGGCCCACCGAAACGTAGATGCACTTCACCCCGAGACCCTTCTGGTTCAGGATGGTGTCGACGGCGATCGTGGTCTTGCCCGTCTTGCGGTCGCCGATGATGAGCTCGCGCTGGCCTCGACCGATCGGGATCAGCGAGTCGACGGCCTTGATACCGGTCTGCAGCGGTTCGTGGACCGGCTGGCGACCGATGATGCCCGGCGCCTGGATCTCCATCCGGCGCTCGGTGACGTCGGTCAACGGGCCCTTGCCGTCGATCGGTTCACCCAGCATGTTGACCACACGACCGATGACACCGTCGCCGACCGGGACCGAGAGGATGTCGCCGGTCGCTTCGACGGACTGGCCCTCCTCGATGTGGTCCACCGTGCCGAGAACCACAGCACCGATCGTGTCTTCATCGAGGTTGAGCGCCAGGCCGATCGTGCCGTCCTCGAATCGAAGCATCTCGTTGACGGCCGCGTTGGGCAGGCCGCTCACACGGGCGATACCGTCGCCGACCTCGGCCACCCGACCGACGGTGACGCTCCGGACGTCGGTGTCGAATCCCTCCAGGTTCTTGCGGAGGGCGCTGGTGATGTCGTTTGGATCGAAGGACAGTGCCATGTGTTCTCTCTTCTCGGGCAGGAGCTGTGCGTGTGTTTCGTGCGCTGACTGAGCGCTGCCGGTACGTGGGTGGGGGGACTGGAATCGGGCCCTCGAGGACGGCCCTACAGGGCTTCCCGCATCTGGTTCAGGCGGGTGCGGAGGGAGCCGTCGATGACGGTGTCGCCGATCGTGGTGACGGCGCCGCCGACGACCTCGGGATCGACGATGTTCTCGAGTTCCACCGGTCCGCCCACCGAGGCGCTCAGGGCGTGAGCCAGTCGGGTCTTCTGGTCTTCGGACAGGGCGACCGCACTGCGCACGGTGGCCACCCGCTTCCCGGATGCTGCAGCCGAGGCGTGGACGAAGGATTCGACGATCTCACTCAACTGGCGACCGTGACCGGCGGAGACGATCATGCCGACGAGGCTCCGGACCACGTCGGACGCTTTTCCACCCAGGATGTCGTCGACGATCTGGACACGGGTCGCGGCCGGCAGCAGATTGTTGGTCAGCGACGCCCGCAGGTCGTCGTTGCCGGCGACGGCGCGGGCGACATCGGTCAACTGCGACCGGATCCCGTCGACATCGCCTTCCGCCCGGGCCACCGACAAAAGGGCCTGAGCGTATCCGTCTACTCGGTCAGAGCTCATGACATCTGCCTCACTTCATTGATGTAGGCGTCGATCAAGTTCGACTGGGCACCGGCGTCGAGGTCGGAGCGAACCATGTCCTCGGCCGCCCTACGCGCGGCATCGGCGATCTCGGCCTGGAGGTCGGCCCGAGCCTGTCGTTTGCGGGTTGCCACATCGGCTTTCCCCCGCTCCCGAACCCCCTCGGCCTCGGCTTCGGCCTTGGCGATCAGGTCGGCTTTGAGCCGGGCCGCCGTCTCGGTGGCCTCGACCCGGATTCGGGTCTCCTCGGCGCTGAGGTCGGGCAGTTCGGAGGTGCTGGCGGTCAGCGCGGTCTCGGCCGCCTCGCGGCGGGACCGGGCCTCGGCCAACTCGGCCGAGATGCGCTCGGTCCGGGTGGCCAGGCTGTTCCTGATGGCCGGCGCCGCCTTCCACCAGATGAGGCCGGCGACGATGAAGAACGCCGCGCTCCCCCAGTACACCTCTTTGATGTCGTGGGCCAGGTGGTAGCCGTTGCCTTCAGCGGCCAGAAGATTGATGAAACTCATAGGTTGGATCCTCAGTTGGGATTCGTCAGGTATCGATCGACAACGGACTGGGCCGAACCACCGTCGATGGAACGACCGGTGACCCGGGATGCGGCGCTGACGGCCAGCTCGGCCACCTGCGGCCGCAGTGAGGCCAGAGCCTGTTCTCGTTCTGCGACGATCTCGCTCTCGGCGATCTCGCGCATGGCGTTCACCTCGCGCTCGGCTCGGGCCACCAACCGCTCGCGCTCGGCGTCGGCCTCGGCTCGGACGGCGTCGATGATCGCGGCCGCCTCGGCTCGCACGTCGGCCAACTGGTCGGCCATCTCGGCGCTGGCGGAGATCGCCTGGGCCCGGGCCGCGTCGGCGGCGTCGAGGTCGGCTTGGATCGTGGCGGCCCGATCGTTGCGGATCCGCTGGATCGGCGGGAGCAGGACGTAGGTCACGAGCACGTACAAGGCGGCGAAGGCGATGATCCCCCAGAACATCTCGCTGATCTCGGGGATGACCGGATTGATCGCCTCTTCTTCGCCTTCGGCGGCTTCTGCAAACAGTAGTGCAAAGAGCATGCGATGCCCCTTAGGCGAACTTGAGCAGAATGAAGACCACGAACCCGATCAGGGCCAGCGCCTCGGTGAAGGCGATTCCGAGGAACATGTTCGTCCGGACGGCGCCGGCCGACTCGGGCTGACGGGCCATGGCCTGCACGGCCTGGCCGACGAGGTAGCCGATTCCGATACCCGGGCCGATGGCGGCCAAGCCGTAGGCCATACCGGCACCGGCGGCGCCGGCGATGTTCCGTTCTTCGGCTGCGGTGAAGGCTTCCTGGGCCACCTCAACAGCTTGCATGCCAATGGTTGCGAGGACGCTCATCTGAGGTTTCTCTCCTGTGTTTGGTTACCACCCCGGATGAGGTGGGGTCTCCCACCGGAGTGGGATCGGTTTGTCGGTTATTGCCTGAGATTGCGAAAGGGGGTAGGTGTTGGTTCGGCGAGTCGCCGCGCCGGATCCGCCCTAGTGAGCGTGGAGTGAGCTGTCGATGTAGACGGCGGTGAGGATGGCGAACACGAAAGCCTGCAGGAACGAGACGAACATCTCGAACGCGGTGAGGATGATCAGCATCCCGAACGTCAGCGGTGTGAGAACGACGAGCACCGAGGTGGTGAACACGGCGATGGTCAGCGCTCCGAAGGTGACCAGCAGAATGTGGCCGGCCAGCATGTTGGCGAAAAGCCGGACCGCGAGGCCGAAAGGCCGGATCAGGAAGACCGACAGCAGCTCGATGAAGCCGACAAGCGGACGCAGCCCGATCGGGACGTCGTGCGGCCAGGCGATGCCCTTCAGGTAGCTGAGGCCGTTGTGCTTGAAGCCGATGACGGTGAAGACGACCAACACGATGAGGGCAAGGAACATCGGGTTGGCCATGCGGGCGTTGGCCGGCATCTGGAAGGTCGGGATGACCTCGAAGATGTTGCCGAAGAACACGAACAGGAAGATGCTCAGCAGCAGGGGGAGATAGCGCAGACCCTCGGGGCCGATGGCCGGCATGATGATCTGGTTCTCGACGAACTCGACCGATCCCTCGACGACGTTCTGCAGACCTCGAGGAACCATCTCCTTCTTCGAAAGGAGGAACATCAGAGCCGGGAGGATCATCGCCAGCAGCGAGATCAGGCCGATCTTGTTGAGTGCCCAGAACGAGTCGCCGCCGAAGTAATTCGGCCAAACCACCAGGTCTTGTATTGAGGGGTATTCGAATCCGAACACTAAGGGGGCTCCTTCGAACAGCGTTCCGTTGTGTTGTCGGTCCCGGTTCGGGTTGCCCTAGCGGGCCGCCCTGTCCGAGTTTGATTCGGAGCCGTGGCTCCTCCGTGTAGCTTGTAGTCGTTCCGGGTTGTAGCCGGCTGCAGGCCGACCGTGTGTACTGCGCAACCAGGGCAGTCGCCCCGCCCACGATCCTCGATCGTTCTTGGATTTGGACGTGGGTTTCAGGCCCGGGTGTGCGAATGACGCCGAAACGTGCCGCAATTCCCATGCCAGCAACCCGAGGTGCGTAGCGATGATAGCAATGCCCAGAGGAATCATCCGGATCCAAGGGGCATCCCTTACGATCCACACGGCCATGAAGATCAGGGCCAGTCGCATGACGTATCCGCCGAGCGCCACTGAGGCTACCAGACCAAGCGAGATACGGGCGGCCCAGCGCAACAAATATGCCGACAGAAGAAAGTTCACCATGATGATCGCCATGGCGTAGGCCACGGAGACCGCGGCGGGCACCCCAGCGATCACGGCGACGACCACGAACACGACCGGCATCACGAGGAAGCCGCGCCGGGCCATGTCGCGGGCGATCTCCGCCGCCGGCGCACCGTCGGCCGGCGCGCCGATCGACACGGTCGGATCGGCCGCGGATTCGGCTGCGGATTCGGCTGCGGTGGTCACGAGCCGGCCTTGCGCAGCCGCGCCGCTTCCTCGTCACGAGCGATGTCGCGCTGGTAGCGGTAGTAGACGTTGGCCACCGACCCGGCAAAACCGAGGACGGCCAACCCGACGGTGAACCACGGCAAGGTTCCGAGGCGCCGATCGAGCCAGAGCCCGATCAGGGAGAAGATGACGCCGGAGAACGCCAGCTCGTAGCCGCCGCCGCTCTGCTGATAGTCCTCGTTCCATCGGCGATGGTTGGCGTCCACGTTCGTCCTCATCCCACGGGGGTCGATACTCCGTTCGGAACCGGCGTCGAACGAAACGATAGAGAGCCGGCGGCCTCAAACCAACACCGGAGCGGCGGGATTGTAGTGCACGCATGTGGGCGTCATGCGGTCGCCGACCCCGAAATCCTCCGGTCCGTCAGCCGACCGCTCGATCAGCGGCCGATGGCGTCCCTCGCCCCGTCGACGACCTTCAGTCGACGATCGGATTTCGAGCTCCGCGGAAGCTGATCGACAGATCGCGGTGCCTCGGCCGGGAAACGGCGTGTCGCCTCGACGGCCGGCACACCGGCCACCACGGCCCCATCTGACACCTCGGCGCCACCAGTCACTTCAGCCCCATCTGCCACCTCGGCTCCACCGGCCGCGTCGGGTCGATCGTTCGTTTCGGTTCCGTACGGGGCACCGGGGGACCCGCGCCGTCTCCGGGCGTCACCACTGCGCTCGACACCTTTTGCCCGGACACCGGGGTGAAACCAGGTGTAGAGCAGCAGCCCGAGCGCAGCCACGCCGAAAGGTACGATGCCGTCACCCTGCCCCTCGTTGTAGGTCGGGTACAGCACGAAGGCCGAGAGCAGTGCCGTCCAGGCCCAGAGGATGCCGACGCTGCGCCGGTGACCGTGACCGAGGCGCACGAGGCGGTGATGCAGATGGTCCTTGTCGGCCGTGGCCAGACCCTGCCGCTGGGTCGCCCGGCGGATGATGGCGAACGCCGTGTCGAGTACCGGGACCCCGAGGATCAGCAACGGTATGGCCAAGGGCGCGTAGAAGAAGAAGGTCTGGCCGCTGAACGGATCGGGGGTCCGACCGCCGACCGCCATCGTCGACGCCGCCATCAGCGTGCCCAGCAGCAGGCTGCCACTGTCGCCCATGAAGAT
>JAOUGG010000245.1 GCA_029857855.1 Acidimicrobiia bacterium
GCCGCCTTCACGATCGGCGGACCGCCGAGGAAGATACCGCCGATGCCCTCGACCATGATGACCTCGTCGCTGAGAGCCGGAACGTAGGCCCCACCGGCGGTGCAGCCGCCGAGCACCACCGACAACTGCGGCAACCCCTGGGCCGACAGGCGGGCCTGACGGTAGAACGAGCCGCCGAAATGGTCTTTGTCGGGGAAGATCTCGTCCTGTAACGGGAGGAAGGCGCCGCCGGAGTCGACCAGGTAGATCACACCGAGGCCGTTCTCAGCCGCGATGTCCTGGGCCCGAACGTGTTTCTTGATGGCCATGGGCACGAGCGACCCGCCCTTGACGGTGGCGTCGTTGGCGATGAAGACATAGGGCACGCCCTGGACCAGACCGACGCCGGTCACGATGCCGGCGCCGGGCACGTCGTTGTCGTACTGACCCCAGCCGCTCAGCGTCGAGAATTCGAGAAACGGGGTTTCGGTGTCGGTCACCATGTCGATCCGATCCCGGACCAACACCTTGCCCCGATCGAGGTGGCGCTTGATGCTCCGATCCCGGTTGCGGCCTCCGCTGATTGCCCACTGCATGCGCTCGTCGAGCGTTTCGAGCAGCTTGTGGTAGGCCTCGGTGTTGGCCGCGAACTGGGCCGAACCCGTGTCGATGGCGGATTGGATCGGTCTCAACGTTTCCCCTTCCCAGACGATTCCTCTGATGGCTCCGAGCCCACCCCGCGCCAGAACTGGTCGGCGACCAGTCGAGCGAATCGGTCGACCGTACCACGGCCGGTGTCGAGCCATTCAATGGATGCATTCATGGCGCCGAACAGCCCCAGACGCAACATCGTGCGTTCGTCGATCGAGCGGTCGGGCAACACCTCGGCCAGCAGGGCCGTCCACCGGGCCTCGTAGCCGTCACGCAGCGGCAGCACGGCCTCCCGCACGACCTGGGGGGCGGTGCGGAACAGGGTGACATGGCCGGCGGTGAACGCCCGGTTGTCGTGCAATGCCCGCAGGTGGGCGGTGATGTGGGCCGCGAGCCGTTGATCGGCGGCGCTCTCGATGGCGTTGTCGACGCCTGCGACCGCGAACCCGTCCACCACCTCCTCGAAGGCGTCGACCATGAGCGACATTCCCCGCTCGAGCACGGCGATCAAGAGCGCGTCCTTCGACTCGAAGTGGTAGTACATCGATCCGGCCTTCATGCCGACGTCGGCCGCCAGATCGCGCAGCGACGTCTCCACATAGCCGGCGTCGAGAAACCGCTGGGCGGCGGCGGAGAGGATTCGCTCACGACCCGACAGTGTTTCGGGTGGACCCGATGGGGCGCTTACGGCGGCCATTGCCGCAAGGTTAGCGCAGATCCGGCTACCTAACAAACGTTAGGCAGATCTGATCGCACGAGCCGCTTTCGATGTCGCATCGACTGCTACCGTTCGTCCATGACGGAAGCGGCCAACGACACCCTTCGTATCGGCTACGCAACCCCAGTCGGCCTCTGGAACGAATCACGGGAGGCCAAGCACCGCATACTCGACGACCTCTTCACCGCCGGTATCGACCACGTCTACATGGCCGACCACGTCTCGTTTCGAGACGGGCACGGCACCGACGGATTCGTCGAGATCGCCGGCCTCTCCCAGCTCCACGACCAGCTCGGAGTCATGATCAGTGTCTACCTCCTGGCGCTTCGCCATCCGATGACCGTGGCCCGGCAGATGGCGACCATGACCCGTCTCGCACCGGGACGGGTTTCGCTCGGTGTCGGCGTCGGCGGGGACGACCGCCACGAGATCGAGGTCTGCGGTATCGACCCTCGAAGCCGGGGCCGTCGAACCGATGAATGCCTGCAGATTCTGCGCAGGCTGGCCGACGGCGAACCCATTGACCACCACGGCGAGTTCTTCGATCTCGACGCCGCAGCGATCAAACCAGCAATCGGCTCCGTTCCCCTGGTGATCGGCGGCCGGTCGGACGCCGCGCTCGTCCGCACCGCACACTACGGCGACGGCTGGATCGGCGCGTGGTGCTCGCCACGCCGGTTCGCCGAAGCCGTCGCCATCATCGACGAGACGGCCGCCGACGTCGGTCGATCCGTCGACTGGTGCCACGGCTATCAGCCCTGGATCGGCATCGGCCCGACCCGATCCGAAGCCCGTCGGGTCGTCGCGGACGCGATGGAGCGCTTCTACCGCGTGCCGTTCGAACGGTTCGAGCGCTACACGCCCCACGGGACGCCCGAGGAGGTGGCCGACCGGCTCCGGCCCTACGTCGACGCCGGCTGCCGTCTGTTCAATCTCAAGGTGGTGGCGGCCGATGAACGTACGGCGATCAAGTCGGCGGCGCGAATCGCCGCGCTGCTCCGGGTCTGACTCGCGACCTGACCGGTCAGCGGTCGTCGAGTTCGAGCAACGCAGCCCTGATCGCATCGGCCAGCGGATCCAGATCGTCAATCAACTGCCTGTCGGCGATGAGGCAGAGATCGACCGACTCGGCCTGCGAGAGGACACAGATCGACAACCCGGTCCCGTCGACCAGAGCCGGCAGCGAGAACCGGTGGAGCAGCGGCGCCCCGAGCACATCACTCTGCCTGGTCTCACCAGGCACGCTCACGACCACCACGTTGAAGGGCGGGTGGAACCGTGAACCCGAGCCGGTGCGGGCCATCAGGCGCGACGCCATGGCCGCCACGGCCGGTGACGCCTGATACAGGCGGCGGATGGTGTCGACCGGATGGGCTTCCACCGAATCGAGATGTTCGTCCATCTGCGAGCGGATCGAATCCAGCCGCGCCAGCTCGTCGTCGGTGTCGGTGGCCAAGCCGATGAGAGCGGTTCCGAGCGGTTGGTCGACCGAGTTCACGAGAATCGGGGCCAGCGCCACCATCTGGTCGACCGGCAGCTCTCCCCGATCGATGAGCCAGCGGCGCAACCCGCCGCCGACGGCGGCCAAGACCACATCGTTGAAGCGGGCCCCCTGCCGTTTCCGGATGTCGCGCAGCGGCCCGATCGGCAGCGAGGTGAGCGACACCTTGCGAGATGCGCCGAGCGCCCGGTTGAACGGCAGGCGAGGGGCGACCAGCTCGCCGACCTCGACGTCGACATCGCCGTGCGGAGCGGCCCACTGGGCGGCCAGCGACGGAAGGATCTGCGGTCCGATGACCGGTATGTTGCGGGCCAGTGACACCCCGAACCGTCCCCAACGGACGGGGGAACGCAGCTGGGACACGGCGGCGTGAGCCAGCAACTGCTGGTCGGTCATCGGCTCCGTCATCGTCGGGCGGGCCGCGGCGACGGCCACACCGTCGGGCGAGTCGGTGGCCGTCAACGGCGTCACCAGATCGAGGCCGGTGACCCCATCGATCAGAACATGGTGAACCTTGACGTAGATGCCGGCGGTGCCATCCGGCCTATCGATCAGATACAGCTCCCAGAGTGGCCGTTCCCGGTTGAGGGGCCGCTCGTGGAGCCGGGCGATCAGTGCCGCCTCCTTGTCGCCACCCCCCGATGACGGCACGCCGATGTGCCGGATGTGAAAGCTCAGATCGAACCGGTCGTCGTGTTCCCACCACGGCCGATCGAGCCGGAGCGGAACTTCACGCAACCGAAACCGCAGCTCGGGAACGACGGCGAGCCGTTGCTCCACCAGCTCGAAGAGGTGCTCGAAGTCGAAGTCGGGCGCCTCGGAGGGATCGACGACGGTGTACACCGAGCTGTGGCCGAGGTTGGTCGGCGTCTCCGACCGCAGCAGAGCGGCCTCGCGGGCCGTCAATTGCCGCATCAGCCGCCCTCGTTGCTCGGATACAGCGCTCGGGTCACCGACGTGACCTCGAACGGACGCCACTCGTCGTCGGGAAGGGCCAGGCGGTCGGCGACGATCCGCAGGACGGCACCGTTGTGGCCCAGGCCGAAGTGGCTGCCGCGCACCTGGACGGCCTCGGCCCGGGGCTCAGGCGTCTGACGGCACGAGATACCCGGCACGACCCCGTCGTGGCGGGTCCATACCGTGGTCGACGGAACGGGGATACGATCGACGTCGAGCCGCTGAGACACGAAGGCGAATTTCCAGATCGACCCCATCAGATCGAACAGGAAGCTGACGTTCGACTGCCGGCGATCAATCCGAATCGGCGATCCGAGCGTGATCACCTGACGCACCATCTCCGGCCGGTTCAGGGCCAGCATGCGCCCGAAGACACCGCCGAGACTCCAGCCGACGATATCGATCGGTTGCTGGTGGCGATTGTGGAGCCGGACCAGCATGCGGTCGAGCCCGGACACCACGTGATCGGCGGGGCCGATGTTGCGCCCGATGCCCCATCCGTAAGGCTGATGCCCCTGGCTCCAGAGGAAGATCCGCAACGGCAGGGTCGACTGGTCGGTTCCGATGAAACCGGGAATCACGAGAACGGGCCGGGACTCGGCGCTCGGCGTCGAGATCGCCGCCGTCACCGCCGCAACGGGGAACAGCGCCAGCTCGGGCACCGCCAGCAGCTCCCGCCACAATCCGGCAGGCTGGGGCGGGGAGTCGTCCTCACCGTCGACTGCCATCGGCGTCATCTCGTCGATCGACGTGGTGCTCGTCAAGGGAATGCTGTTCAACTGGAGGGCCTAGCCATGAGAACCTCAATTTTATCCGACCCGGCTCGGCCATCCCCGGTCAGGCCGGTAGCGGGCAAATTCACCCAAAATCGACGGCAGGACGGCCCGCCGCCCCGACCCTGACCGAATCGACGGGCACACGGTCGGTACTGTCGGGGCCATGAGCGAAGAAACCGGGGGACTCGAATCCGCGGGGACCGATGGCCCCAACACGACCGTCTCGGCGACCACCATGCCGCCGCCCCCGACCGGCGAGCCCCTCGCCGGACCTCGACAGGCTGCTGCCATACCCCGTCCCGCTCCACGGGTCATTCGGCCACCGTCACCGCTGAAGCCGGCCTGGATTGCATCGGCCGCCGCGGTCGGCGTCCTGGCCGATGCCGCCTTGCGGATCGTGCCCTGGGATCAGCTCGGAACCTCGTTGCTCATCCTGGCGGTGGCCCTCGGCTTGGCGGCATCCGGCTTCGTCCGAACTCGATCGTCGCGCATGATGCTCGGTCTGGCCGTGGTGTTCGCGGTGTTCCTGACCTGGCGAACCGGCTTCCTGCTCAGCACCTTCAACCTCCTGGCCGCCGCCGGCCTCGTCACCGGTGCGGCGGCGTTCGGTCGACGAGGCGACATCTGGAACGCCGGGCCGACCCGCCTGGTATCCGGCGCGGTGGCCGTTCTCGAGGGCATGCTCTTCGTCCCTGTTGGGGGAATCGAGGAGACCGAGGCGCGCTACCACGCCTGGAGCGAGGGCGGCAACGACACCGCACGCGCCGTGATCCGCGGCGTCGTGATCGCCGGACCGGTTGTGCTGATCCTCGGTCTGCTCCTGGCCTCGGCGGACGTGGTGTTCGAGTCCTTCTTCACCGGTTTCGATCTC
>JAOUGG010000246.1 GCA_029857855.1 Acidimicrobiia bacterium
GGGCCACCGGTAGCACCTGAGCCCAGAACGTCGTGTTGAGTCGCATGGCCGCTTCGAGCACCGACCCACCGTCGGAGGCGGCGGTCACAGCACCCAACGATTCGGTCAGGTTCAACTGCTCGTCCATGTGCTGCACCAGCGCGACCAGCAGACCGGAGCGGTCGCCGAAGTGAAGGTAGATCGCCTGCCGGGAGACCGAGGCCCGTTCCGCGACATCCGACAGCTTGAGCGACGTTCCGACGCTGCTCGTCTTCGCCCGGAACGACCCGATGGGCGGCCCCGAGGTGGGCCGACGCATGCTCGACGCACTGTCCGACGCCGAACTCCACATCGTCGATGGCGGCCACGTCCCCTGGCTTCATCACGCCGATCAGATCATCCCGACGCTCCTGGGGTTTCTGGAGCGGGTGGTGCCCTCGGCGGTCGACTGATCGAGATCGATAATACGACTTGACACGTTTGTTGTCAAAATGACAAGCTAGCTGTCATGATAGACACGATGACGGAGCTGATCGACGAAGTCAGGCTGCTGTACAACCAGTTCATGGAGTTGCTCGACGACCTCCATCGCGACGTCGGTCTCACGCCGTCGCAGCGTGCCGTGCTCGAACACCTGCGACGAGGCGAGATAACCGTGCCGTCCTTGGCCCGGGAGCGGGGGGTGACCCGTCAGCACATTCAGTCGGTTGTCAACGACCTGGTGGATCTGGGCTTGGCCGAGACGAGCGACAACCCGGCCCACAAACGGTCACCCCTGATCGGACTGACGCCCGAGGGTGACCGGGCCATCGCGGCCGCCATCGCCCGCGAGCAGCAGTTCATGCGCACCCACCTGGGCGACCTCGACGAGCGTGAGGTTCGAGCAGCCGCACGCACGTTGTCGCAGTTCCGCAGTGCCTGCGCCGCGGGCATCCCGCACGAGGGAACATCATCGTCACCTCGATACCCGACCACGGATCCGGAACGGAGTATCCGATGAACAACGTCGACGGTCGCCAGTGGGCCTGGCTCGGCCTCATCATGATCTGCCTCGCCTACGGTGGCTTCGCACTGGTCTCCGGCGTCGTCGAGTTCGTGGCACTGGTCGGCGGTCCCGACCCCGTCGGCGCCAAGGTGCGGGCGGTTCCACCGGTGTTCGTCGTTCATGCGCTGACCGGAGGAACAGCGCTTGCGGTCGGCGCCGTGCAGTTCAACGGCCGGCTCCTCCGGGCCTCGCCGGCGTTTCATCGCTGGGCCGGCCGGACCTACGTCGCCTGCATCTGGATCACGAGCGTCGCAGCCCTGTGGAGCGCCGTGTTCTTCGACGTCCCGATCGGTGGCCGGGTGGCGCTCGCTGTACTGGCAGCACATTGGTTCGCCGCCACGACGATCGCGTATCGGATGGTCCGCCGTCGGCGCATCGCCGAGCATCGCCGGTGGATGATTCGAAGCTTCGCCCTTTCGCTGTTCTTCGTCACCTTCCCACTGTGGACTGCGGCCGCTGCCGCCTCACCATTGCCCGAACAGGTCGGCTATCCGCTGGCGGTGGTGGCTGCCTGGGGGCTCAACGTCGTGCTCGCGGAGATCTGGATCGCGAGGTATCCCACCGTTGCGAGTCCTCCCGCCGGTCCTCCGGCCTCACGGCTCGCCGGTCCTCCGGCCTCACGGCCCGCCGACTGTGGCGATGAGCCGACGCCCGGTCCCGCTCCTGCTAGCCTTGGCGCCGGCTGAGCGCCTCCTCGTCATGGCTGATCTCCCACCCAATCACCACGCCCACTACCGCCAATTCGGTGGCCTGTTCGGGTACCTGGCCGGTCTGACGATGATCGTTGGCCGCGGCCGCGACGCCCGGCTGGTGGCCGACCTGGCCTCGGTCGGGCCCGGCGACGTCGTTGTCGACATCGGCTGTGGACCCGGAACAGCGGCCCGCCAGGCTGCGGCCCGAGGTGCCCGCGTCGTCGGCCTCGACCCATCGGCCCCGATGCTTCGCCTTGCGCAATTGATCAGCCGGTTCCGATCGACGGCCGGCACGCTGGAATGGCGACGAGGTGCGGCCGAGACGATGGATCTGCCCCCCGATTCGGTGTCGGTGTGCTGGTCGATCGCCGCCGTCCACCACTGGCAGGATCTCGACGCAGCCCTCGACCGGATCGAGCAGGTATTGGCGCCCGGGGCCAGATTCCTGGCGGTGGAGAAGCGAACCGAGCCCGGGGCCACCGGCAACGCGAGCCACGGGTGGACCCCCGACCAGGCCGACCTGTTTGCCTCGATCCTGACCAAGCGGGGATTCTCCGATGTCGGAGTGTCCAACCACACGGTGGGCAAGCGCAATGTCGTGGTCGTGACCGGAGTCCGGCCCCGGGTCGAGCTCCATGGCTGAACCCGGGAAGGGCGTTTCGCCGCCGGCGCACTGGTTCGAGCCGGTGGCCGAACATCTCGGGCCCGCCTACCTCCGCTATTCCTTCACCAAGGGCACGGTGCAGGAGGTCGACGCCCTCAGCGCCATGCTCGATCTCGATCCCGGTTGCCGGATTCTCGACGTCGGATGTGGACCCGGGCGCCACAGCCTCGAGCTGGCCCGCCGCGGGCACGAGGTGACCGGCGTCGACATCTCGTCGACGTTCGTCGAGTTGGCCGCCCGGGCAGCGGTCGACGGGGGGCTTGACGCCCAAACCCGGTTTGTCCTGGGCGACGCCCGCAAGCTCGATGAGCTCGACCTCGGTTCGTTCGATCTCGTCATCTCGCTGTGCCAGGGTGCGTTCGGCCTGAGCGGGGGACCGACCGCGGTGAACGACGGCCTCGGCCCGCCGGTCGAACTCGACGAGCCGATCCTGACCGCCATGGTCGCGGCGATGGCCGACGGCGGCCGACTCGTCGTCTCGGCGTTCTCCGCCTACTTCCAACTCCGTCACACCGACACAGACCAGCCCAACGGGGCCCCATCCGACGGTCTTCCGGCGGAGAGTTTCGACGCGGACGGCGGCGTCAACCACGAATGGACCACCATCCTCGACTCCGACGGGCAGCCGCGCACGACCGAACTCTGGACGACCTGCTACACGCCTCGGGAGCTGCGATTGCTGGCCCGGGTCGCCGGACTCCGGGTCGAGGCCGTCCACGGGGTCACGCCGGGCGACTACGGACCGCATCCACCCGACATCGACCGGCCAGAGTTTCTCCTGATCGCGTCACGAGCGACGCAGAACGAGCGGTAGCGGAGGATCGCCGCAAGAAGGCGATAGTCTGAAAGACGGTCGGGAAAGTCCCGCCCTCGTTCGTGCGCCTTCGCCCCAGCGGCGAAGACCGGTCCGCAATGACCGGTCGTCCCTTCGTCAGACGAGTCTCGTCATGTCGAAGCGCTGAGCGACTATCGGAAAGTGTCCCCTAGTTACGTGTCGACCGCCGAAGTAAGTACAGAAACAAACATGTCCGATCCCATTGTTTCCGGTCCAACCGGGGAAAGCGAATCAGTCGCTCCCGAAACGATGAGCGAGGCTGTGGGCGAAGACGAATACGTCCCCCGCCAGATCGTGGCCAACGACCTCGTTGGTTCGTTGGACGACGCCTACGCCGCGTCGATGGTGATGGTGGACGACGGCCAGATGGTCAACGGAACCGTGGTCCGGGTCGACCGTGACGAGGTCCTGGTCGACATCGGCTACAAGAGCGAGGGAGTCATCCCAGCCCGCGAGCTGTCGATCCGCAATGACGTCGAGCCCGGCGAGCTGGTCTCGGTCGGCGACGATGTCGAAGCGCTCGTCCTCCAGAAGGAGGACAAGGAGGGTCGCCTGCTCCTGTCGAAGAAGCGGGCCCAGTACGAGCGGGCCTGGGGCACCATCGAGGCCATCAAGGAACGCGACGGCATGGTCTCCGGCCCCGTCATCGAGGTCGTCAAAGGCGGCCTGATCATCGACATCGGCCTCCGCGGCTTCCTCCCGGCCTCGCTGGTGGAGCTGCGCCGGGTTCGTGACCTGCAGCCCTACATCGGCCGGTCGCTCGAAGCCAAGATCATCGAACTCGACAAGAACCGCAACAACGTGGTGCTGTCCCGCCGGGCCTATCTGGAGGAAACCCAGAAGGAGCAGCGCGAGGACTTCCTCACCAACCTCACCCCGGGCGAGGTTCGCTCCGGTGTGGTGTCGTCGGTCGTCAACTTCGGCGCATTCGTCGATCTCGGCGGCATGGACGGCCTGATTCACGTCTCCGAGCTGTCCTGGAAGCACGTCGACCACCCCGGATCGGTGGTGTCGGTCGGCGACGAGGTCACCGTGCAGGTGCTCGAGGTCGATCTCGACCGCGAGCGCATCAGCCTGTCGCTCAAGGCCACTCAGCAGGATCCGTGGCAGGAGTTCGCCTCCAGCCACCGGGTCGGCGAGCTGGTCTACGGCCGTGTCACCAAGCTGGTGCCCTTCGGCGCGTTCGTCCAGGTGGGCGACGGCATCGAAGGTCTGGTCCACATATCCGAGATGTCGGCCCACCACATCGATCTTCCGGAGCAGGTCGTCACCCCCGGAGAGGAGCTGTGGGTCAAGATCATCGACATCGACCTCCAGCGCCGCCGGATCAGCCTGTCGATCAAGCAGGCCGCCGAGGGTGGCGTCGTGGCTCAGGAGTACCAGGAGCACTTCGGCGAGCACGCCTTCGACGACGAGGGCAACTACATCGGCCCGTCCGAAGTCGACCCCGATGTCGAAGCGGCCTGGGCCGAGTACTACGCCGAACTCGACGGTGGCAACACCGATGCGGAGGCCCCAACCGAGGGCGCCCCGCCGGCACCTGTCGAGCAGACGCCTGTCGAGCAGACACCTGTCGAGCAGGCACCCGTCGAGCAGACACCTGTCGAGCAGACGCCTGTCGAGCAGACGCCCGTCGAGCAGGCGTCCGACGAGGACGGCTCGGCGGCCGAGGACGCCTGACAGCCGCCACCATCGCCGCCTGAACCCAGTACGGTTTCCGCCGGCCGAGAGAACCTGAAACGTGGGTCGTCGCAAGACGGCCCACGTTCGCGTTTTCCTTCGTCACGCACCCGGTGTGGCGGGCTGAGACCGCCACGGCCGATCGTCCGGTGTCCGTCGCGTTGATGATTTCCCACAATTGCTAAGCAAGCAGCGGGATTGCGCCGACAAGAACCTCAAGTAAGCGCGGCTGGTCGTGTACCTGCCATTGACCGAGGAGATTGTCGTGAGCGCACGACGGACGGTGATTCTGATAGTTGCGGTAGCCCTTGGTGCCCTGGCAGCCGTTGGTCTGCTCAGTTATGTTCGCAGCGCCGAATCGGGCGCGGGCGAAGCGGGGGCGCCCGTCGAGGTCTGGGTGGCCCAGGCCCTTGTGCCGAAGGGCACGCCTGTCGAGGCGGCGCTCGAACAGGGACTGATTGGCACCGAGCTGGTGGCCCAGCGGCTTCGACCGGCGACCGCGGTTGTCGACCCGAGGACCGAACTGGCCGGGTTGGTGGCCGTGCACGACCTCCA
>JAOUGG010000247.1 GCA_029857855.1 Acidimicrobiia bacterium
TCGAGCCGGTTCTGGACCGCACCGAGACCACCACGGGACGTTGACACCCCGGCGATTGCCGAGTCGACGGTCTCGATCGTGGCTCGGGCCGCCGTGGCGTCGGCCACGCTCAGGCTGGAAATGTCGACACCGCCGGTGCTGGCTGTGGTGAGGACGCCCACGGTCACGGCGATCTGGTTGCCGCCGCTGCCTTCCGAACCGACCTGGAAGTTGAGGGCGGTGGCTGAGAACAGCGTGGCACCACCGAAGGTGGTGTCGGCCCCGATCCGTCCGACTTCGGCCACCAGAGCGGTGATCTCGGCGCCGATGGCGGTGCGGGCCGCGGCGTCGTTGGTGTCGTTGGCGGCCTGAACGGCCAGGTCGCGGACGCGGCCCAGCATGTTGTGCACCTCGTTGAGCGCCCCTTCGGCCGTCTGGACGAGGCTGATGCCGTCCTGGGCGTTGCGGGTGGCCTGCTTGAGGCCGCCGATCTCGGCCCGGAGCTTCTGGGAGATGACGAGGCCGGCGGCGTCGTCGGCAGCCCGGTTGATCCGGAAGCCCGAGGAGAGTTTCTCGAGGCTCTTGCCGACTCGCATCGACGTCCCGGACAGGTTGCGGCTGGCGTTGAACGCCATCACGTTGTTGTTGATTCGCATGATCCCTTTGAGTCCTTCCGTGTGGGATGTGGTTGCGTCCCGGTCCATCCGTGGTCCGGTCCAGTAAGAGCATCGACATCCCAGCGCCGATCATGAGAAATTTCTCGGCTCCTCGTCACGGTTCTCGGGCCGCCGTCATGGCTTCACTGCATGACCAATGCGGTGAACAGCACGCGCACCACCCGGTCTTCGCCGTAGGCCTCGACCATGAGCTCGCTCAGCTCCTCCTTGGTCTGCTGGCGGGGTTGGCCGGGCGCAAAGTCGGCGCTGGTTCTCGAGCCGACGTAGTCGACGATCACATCCTTGGCGATGGCCTGATCGGCTTCGAACATCGCAGGATCCTCGGTGTCGGTGAGCACGACCGCAACACCGACCCGCAGGTAGTTTGCATTCTCGTCCTCCAGATTCAACACCATCTCCTCGAGCTCGAAGATGGAACCCTCCACCGGATCCGGGTCCGCTTCGACCATCTCGGTCTCCGGTGGGGCCTTCAGCGCGAACTGGTAGACCAGAGCGGCGATGACGATCCCGCCGATGCCGAGGATCTTGGGGTCCTTGACCTTGCTTTTCTTCTTCGGGGGTTCGCCGTCTTCTTTGTCGCCATCGGACTTGTCAGCCATTGTCACTCCCGGGAGTTTGCGGGGCGCCTTCGTCGTCGCTGTCGCCCTCGTCCTGTCGGCCGAACTCCTCGTCGAACAAGTCAACCGGTTCGATCAGCTGCAGTTCGGGGGCAATGAAGCCTTCGACGCGCAGTACGACCTCGACCCGCCGGTTCTCGGCTCGGCCCGACTCGCTGTCGTTGCTCATTCGGGGCCGGGTCTCGGCCATGCCGACAGCCGCCAGCCGGCTCGGTGCGAGCGGTGCGGTGTCCAGGAGGTAGCGCACGACGGCGGAAGCTCGGGCCCCGCTGAGCTCCCAGTTGCTGGGGAAGCGGGCGAACGCGTTGAGCGGGACGTTGTCGGTGTGCCCCTCGACGTCGACGCCGTTGTCGACCTCGGCGATCACCTCGGCGGTGGCGTCGAGGACGACCGGGGCGTTCACGTTGAGTTCCGCCGATCCGGACTCGAAGAGAATGCGGCTGTCGAATCGGATGACGACCCCTCGCTCATCGAGCTCGACGGAAACGTACTCCGATGCGCCCAGCGTGTCGAAATCCCGCTCGATCGCGTTGCGCACCACCTCGGCGTTTTCCGGGGTGATCGTGCCCTCCGCCCCGTCCGACACCGTGGTGTCGTCGGCCAGATCGTCGGCCGGGATCATGTTGTCGCCCAGTGTGGGGGCGATACCCGATCCGTCGAGCAGGATCGACTCGGCGTGCTCGGTCACCGGACTCGGAATGCCGAGGGCGGTCACCATGCCCACCCTGAAGTCGAAGAATTTGGTCTCGTCGACCAGGGCGAAGGCGAACATCATGATGAAAAACGCCAGAAGGAGGGTCATCGCATCGGCGTAGGATTCCATCCAGGCCTTTGATGGACCCTCGTCTTCTTCTATGGCGGGAGGTTCCCTCCTAGGCACCCCGTTGCTCCAGGACCTCGTTCCGTTTGCCCGGTGGGAGGAACGCCACGAGCTTGCCGGCAAGTGCTCTCGGGTTGGCACCGGATTGCACGGCCAGTACACCCTCGATCACCAGCTCACGGTAGGTGACCTCGTCGGCCGACAGCTTCTTGAGCCGGTTCGAGATGGGCTGGAAGAAGAAGTTGGCGAGGAACGCGCCCCACAGCGTGGTGATGAACGCAACCGCCATCGACGGGCCGAGGGTCGACGGGTCGTCGAGCTTGCCGAGCATGTCGATGAGTCCGAGCACCGTGCCGACCATGCCGAACGCCGGGGCGTAGCCGGCGGCGTTGGTGAAGAAGGCCGCTCCGTCCTTGTGGCGCATCATGAGCCGCCGGAGATCGAGCGCCATGACATCGGCGATCTCCTCGGGGTCGGTGCCATCGACGGCCAGCTCCAATCCCATTTTCAGGAACGGGTCCTCGATGCTCTCGACCTTTGACTCGAGGGCCAGCAGACCTTCCTTGCGGGCCACCTCTGCGAACTCGACGAGCTTGGTGATCGTCGCCGCCTGATCGGCCGAACCGCCGCCCGTGATCGCTTTGATGAAGACCTTGGCTGCGCCCGTTGCCTGGGCCATCGTGCCTGAGGCCAAGGTCGCGCCGATCGATCCGGCGAAGACCAGGACGATCGATTCCGGAGAGCCGAAGAAGATGGCCACCGGATCCATTCCGCCCATGAACATGGCGAGGAAGGTGGCGGCCAGCGCCAGAAGTATGCCGATTATGGTTATTGGGTCCACGAGCCGCCCTCCTTGGCGGTGTACTCGTCGGTGCGATGATCATCGATATCGCGTCCGTCGAGTGCTTCGGCGTCGAATCCTTCGACGCCGGCCCCATCGCCATCATCGGCCGATGAGGACTCCGATTTCCGACCTTTGATCAACCTCAGCTCCGGACCCGGCTCCTCGACGACCTCGATCATCGAGGAGCGCAGCGAGACGTCCGCCCGAGACTGGCGGATCTGCTCCACCACCTCGTCGACCGACTCGGCAACGATGAATTTCTTGCCGTCTGCGAGCACGACGACCGTGTCCGGATTGGCCTCGACCCGTTCGACCATCTGGTCGTTGAGGGCGAACGTTGCGCCGTTGAGTCGAGTGAGGGTGATCATTGTCGGCCTTCCGATTGGCCGGCGATCTGCACCGGCCTAAGAAAGTCTCGGCATGATCAGAGCCGATCATGAGGACAAAGGCGGGCCGGTACCGGCGGTCGAGCCGAACGGCCGATCGCCGCTCAGCGCAGGAAGTCGAGCAACGACCGGTTCAGTGCTCTGGCCGTGGCCGAGAGGGTCGCCTGGTAGCTCACTTCGACCGAACGAAGCCGGACCACTGCCTCGGCGATGTCGGTGTCGGACTGCTTCGAGAGACGACCGGTGAAACGGACTTCCTCGTTTTGTGTCAGCTCACCGAGCTCGTCCACGCGGTTGGCCGTGGCCCCCACTCGCCCCAGTTCGGTGAGAACCCGCTCCGTCGCCACGTCGATTCCGTCGAGGCTGTTTCGGGCGGAGACGATGTCACCGGCTTCGAGGTCGTCGGCAAGCTGGTTGAGGAGCTGGAACGGCGTGCCGGCGTAGGGGTCGACCGGGTTTCTGTCGCCGAAGACGCCGGTTCCTGCGATGCCGATGTCGATGGTGTTGTCATCGTTCAGGCGCCGTCGCACGACTCCGGTGTCCCCGACGTAGTTGCCGGCGGCGTCGTAGGCCTGACCGCCGGAGGTGGTACCCCCGAAGACCGGCCGGCCGTCGACGGCCGTATTGGACAAGCTGAGTACCTGGCCGGCCACCGACCGCAATTCGGCGGCGACGGCGTTGCGTCCGTCCTGGCTCGTCGTGTCGCTCAACGCCTGGAGCGCCAATGTTCGAGCTCGGGCAATCGCCGTTGCCGTCGACTGCAGTGCACCGTCGGCTGCGGCAAGCCATTGGCCGGCCGACTCCTGGTTCCGCAGGAACTGCTTCAGTCGGGTCAGTCGGTTGCGGCTGTCGATGATGCTTCCCGCTTCGGTGGGGGCCGACGAGGGTCGCTCGAACCGATCGCCGGTGGCGATCTGGCGCTCGGTGTCCGCCAGTCGGGAACGGGCGGAGCTGCCCCAGTCGATGTATCGATTGACGGATCCGAGTTCGGTGATTCGTCCGGTCATCTTCGTGTGCTCCTGGTATTCGGGCGGCGGGTCATCGTCCCACCAGACCGGTTCGGTTGATGAGGGTGTCGAGCATGGCGTCGACCGTGGTGATGACACGGGCCGATGCCTCGTAGGACCGTTGGGCGGCGATGAGTTCGGTCATCTCCTCGTCGAGTGAGACGCCGCTGGCGGCAATTCGCTGCTGATCGGCGCTGGTGGCCGCATCGGCCGCTGCGTCGGCCCTGATCCTGGTGCCCGCCGTCAGTCCGGCGAGGTTGGTCACGACGTTGCGCCAGCCGGTGGTCGGCCCGTCCGGGGCATCGATCAACGAAGCCATTTGTTCGGCGGCGGTCGTGTCGTAGCCGCCGACTCCGGCCGCGGCCACGGCGATCCGATCTGCGCTACCGGCCACATCGGCACTCACCGTGAAGCCGAGCGCACCTGCGGCGGCATCGAACAGGTTGCGACCGGTGCCCCCGTCCGCGCCCTCACCGGCGCTGTGCACGGCGTTGGCTGCAGCCGCCAGGTCGGTGGCGAAGGTGTCGAGTGCTCGCAGCTGCTCGGGAATCAGAACGTTGGCCGCCTGCTGGGTTCCCCTGAGGTCGCCGCCGGTGAGTCGCAGCTCACGGCCGTCGGCTGCGGTTATCACCAAACGGCTCAGTCCGGCCGGTAGTGAGGGGTCGGCGACGGTGGCGGCCGAGAGGGGGGAGGTTCGGTTGCCGGCCACCAGCGGATACCCGTCGATGGCCACCCGGACGCCGCCGTTCTCGTCGTAGGCCACCGAAGCGTTCGTGATGCTGACGAGCTCGTCGATGAGTCGATCTCGCTCGTCCTCGAGCGAGGCTGCGTCGGCGCCCGCGGCGTTCGCCGATCGGATCCGATCGTCCAGGGCGGCGATCCCGGTGGAGAGGGCATTGGCTCGGTTCACCAGCGTCGCGGCTCGCTCGCCGAGGCTGACGGCAAGATCACGACCGTCGGCCGCCGCTTGACGGACTTCGGCGGCCACGGTCTCGCCGGCTTGCAGTGCGAGAACACGATTGGCGGTGAGTTCCGGATTGTTAACCAGATTGTCGAAGGCGGTCCCGAGGTCGAGCAATGCCCGATTCAGTCCGCCGTTGTCGAAGGCGTTCCA
>JAOUGG010000248.1 GCA_029857855.1 Acidimicrobiia bacterium
GTTGGCGATGGCCTCGTCGAAGCCCGGTACAGGTCGACGCCGGAAACAGGCCAGAACACCTCGGTGGAGGTGGTAACCGGTGATGCGCACCAACACCTCGGGGCCGCAGGCGTAGAGGGGCACGTCGTCGGGGATCGCGGCCGGTAAGGGTTTGGTCCGCTTGGCGTCGACCAGCATCGACTCGAGCCGGTAGCCGGCCCGCAGCGCCCGCTCGACGACGACATCGCCCTCGGCGATGAACACGCCGGCCATGTCGCCGTCGGGGAGCTCCCGTACCTGGCGCAACGTGTGGTCGCGAAGACCCTGGAACACATCAAGGCGCGGATCGGCCGGGTCGTCGATCTCGATGCGCATCAAATCGTCTTGGCTCCGCGTTGGCCGGCCGTGTCAGTCGCGCGGGTAGACGTCGACGTCGGGACCGACCAGTTCGCTGAACAGCTTCAGGATCTCGCCCGGCTCGGCGTGACGGCCGCTCTCGGCTTTGCTGTACAGCAGGTCGCCGTCGACGGCCACGTCGAACACGCCCTTATCGCCCGTGATCAGCGTGAGATCATCGATGACGTGCTGGTAGTTGGTGAGAAGATCGGAGGTCGCGCTCACGGCGCGGGCCGAATAGTCTCACGGAACGCAGTAGGTGATATCGATCTTGTAGCTCTTGGTGCTCATCGGTTCCATGCTAACGGTGCCCGGCGCCGGCAGCTCGGTCCGCCCGGTCCGCCCGGTCGGTGCTGCGTCGGTCCCGAGGGACTATTCTTGTGCTCGGACCAGACCACGCCGACGATGTCGGCACACCGAGTGAACGGGCAGTCATGAACGGCATTGTGATCTACGAGAGCCTCACCGGAAACACCAAGGCCGCCGGCCACATCATCGCTGACGAGCTCACCGCGGCGGGGGTGGAGACGATCGCGTGTCCGATCACCGCGGTCGATCTTCAAGCGCTGTCCGACGCCGATCTCGTGGTTGTGGGGAGCTGGACCGACGGCGTGTTCTTCTTCGGCCAGCGCCCCGGCCGAGCCGGCCGCCTGGCGGGCAAGCTGCCCCGGATCGACGGGAAGAAGGCCGTCGTCTACTGCACCTACGCCCTCGACTGCGGCGGAACGCTCGACAAGCTGGCCCGGATCGTGCGGATGGGCGGCGGCGACGTGGTCGGCGGCTACGCCATCAAGCGCGATGATCTCTTCGGCGGCTCGAAGGAGCTCGTCGACCGCCTCCTCAGCGCCCTCGACGCCACCGTCTGATCCGGACGTCGACCCGGGTCCCTGATGGAACCGATGCCCGCCCGACGACTTCCGGCGGTCGTGGGGCACGGTTTCGGTGGTCTACGGCCGCCAGTTGAGGTGTGGTCGTGCGGTCCTGCGTTTCTGGCGGTCGTGGGGCACGGTTTTGGTGGTCTACAACCGCCAGATTCGCTTGACGCCAGTCGTTGTCACAGGCTTCCGGCACTGTAATGGTCATGGCGGTTGACTACACGAATGCAATACTGACGTTGGCATCACGGGCCGGTGGGATCTGCACGAGAAAGACGCTGCTCGCCGAGGGCGTTTCCAAGCGAGTGATCGAGCGGCGGCTCCAGTCCGGATTGCTCGCCAGGGTGGGCGACGGCGTCTACGCCATGCCAGCGCTGGCCGGACCCTTGACCGAGCTGTACCGGGCCACGCTGTCGGTTCCGCAGTCGGCAGTGTCACGCTCCTCGTGCGCTCACGAACTGCGGTTCGATCGAGCCGCAGTCGGTGTCGCCGCCGGCAGGCCGGTTCACGTGACCGCTCCGCACGGTGCGAGCCGCAGCGTCCCCGGCGTCATCGTTCACGAAACCCGCCTGATGCACGAGGCCGATATCGTCGAGCTTGCTCCGGGGCTGCCCGGCACGTCGCCGGCCCGGACCGTCGTCGATCTGGCCGGACAGCTCTCGACTCGGCGCCTTCGACACCTCGTCCAACTCCAGGTCCGGGCCGGAAGACCGACGGCCGTCGAGCTGCACGCATGTTTCGAGGCCCTTCGGCGGCGAGGCCTTCCGGGTGTTGATCGCCTCGACCGAATTCTGATCGAGCTGTTCGCCGTCGAACCGGTGGGCCGGTCCGAACTGGAGTCCCGGGTCCTGGCCGCGCTGCGCGCCGCGGGAATATCCGGTTTCCAGGAGCAGTTCAGGCCGCCGTGGTACGACGGCCGACGTGGAGTCGTCGACTTCGCCCACAGCCCACTTGGAATTGTGCTGGAGGCCGACGGTCGACGGTGGCACGAAACGACCCAGGCGTCGGTTGAGGATCACCGGCGGGACCGCCTGGCCGCCGCTCATGGCTGGGTAACCATTCGTGTCGGGTGGTCCGAGATCGTCGACCGGCCGGCCGCGACAATGGCGGAGATCGCCGCGATCATGGCCGAGCGGCGGTCCTTGCGGCGAACTGCCGGCTAGCCGGGTTGGAACGAGTCGGACCAACCGACCACGACGACCGCTATCACTTCCGGCGGCTGTGGGGTGCGATTTCGGTGGTCTACAGCCGCCAGTTGGGGTGGGGTGGGTGCCGGCGCAGTTCCGGCGGTTGTGGGGTGCGATTTTGGTGGTCCACGGCCGCCAGTTGGGGTGGGGTGGTGGCGAGCGAGCCGGTCAGTCGGTGAAGCCCAGGAAGCTGGTGCCGTCGGCCCGGTTCGGGTCGTAATCAGGGCGGGTCTCGTCGCTCTCGGGTCGGGACGACAGCTCCCGCCACAGCGCCCGGTAGCTCGGGTACTCGATGTCGGGAACGAGCCAGCCGGAAGTCACCAGCTCGTGGTGGAGACGGGGGAGGTTGCGCCACGGCACGCCCATGTCGACATGGTGGGCCAGGTGCCAGCCGGTGTTGTAGGGTGCGATCCAGAAGCGGGGCAGCGGACTCTGGCGGATCACATGGGTGGTCTCCCGGCGGTCCTTGGATCTCGTGAGACCACCGTGTTCGGCGAGGGCTCGAAGCCGGTTGGACACCTTCCACCCGGTCGACCAGGCCACGAACCACACGACGTACATCAGCGGCCGGCCGACGGCGATCGAGGCACCGACCATCACGGCCTGCACGGCCAGGATCTGCAACGCCTCGGGTTTGCGCCGGGCAATGGCGTGGCCGAGCACTTTGAGGTTCTTCCAGGCGCTGATGCCTACAGCGTCGCGGACGAGCTTGCGACGCAGCGACGACCGGGTGATCGGGTAACCGTCGTAGAGCGAGAAGTCGGGTTCATCGGGCCCCATCTCGTCGCGGTGGTGAGCGAAGTGAGCTCGACGGTAGGCGAGCATGGCCTGCAGCGACGGATAGGCCAATAGCCAGCGACCGGCCAGATCGTTGACCCTCTGGTTGGAGAACAGGAGACGGTGGGCGGCCTCGTGACCAAGGATGTTGAGGAGCGCATGCCCCCGGATCATGAGAGCAAAAGCGGCCAGATAGGCCCACCAGGTGTTCACCCAACCCGCCAGCGCCACAACACCGAAGGTCTGGAGCAGCGCTCCGGTGAGGGTGAAGGCGTTGGCCACGTTCTTGATCCGACGCAGTTCGTCGCGCAACTCCCGAGTCGGCTTGGCTCGTTCGTTGAGACGATCGGTGGGCAGTGTGTCGGGAAGAAGGTCCGGGCCCGGGACCATCCCGGCCTTGGGGGTGCGGGCCGGACGTTGGCGGTCGTGGCGGCGGGGACTGATCGTTTCGTTCGACGACGTGCCGGCGAATGAACCTTCCATGAGGGAAACTCTACCAGAGGCGCGCTACAGTGTCCGATCGAGATGAGCGTTTTGTGTAACGGTAACGCCGAGGCGTGCAGTGCCATGCCCGATGACAGGACGTCGAGCGATGACTTCTGACGACGACGGAGTCGCAGCCGACTCGATGCCGTTCAGCGCCCGGTCCCTGGCCCTGTCGCTGCTCCTCGGTACCCATCCGCCCCGCCTGTCGACGTCGGTACTCGTTGCCGGCGGCTCCCTGTTCGGAATCAATGCCGGAACGATGCGGACCGCCCTGTCACGGATGTCCGCCAAAGGGGAGGTCGCCGCCACCGCCGACGGTTACGAGCTGGCCGGCCGGCTGATCGAACGACAGCTACGGCAGGATCAGGGGCGACGCTCACCCACGCCCGAGTGGGACGGCCGGTGGTGTGTGATCACCCCGCTGCACGCCGCTCGCCAGCTCGCTGATCGGCGGGATCTACGACGTCGGCTGGAGCGGGCCGGATTCGGAGAGCTACGTCCCGACTTCTGGCTGCGGCCGGTGAACCGTGACCTGCCCGACTTCGGCTCCGATCTACTCGTGACCGTCGGCGAACTCCGAGTGGACAATCTCGATTCGCTCGTGGAGCGGCTCTGGCCGGTCGCGGACCTCGAAGCGGAGGCGGAGCGGCTGCTGGCCGAGACCCGTCGGGCCACCCGCCGGGAGGCCGAACTCGACGGCGGCGACCCCGAACCCGATCTCGACTCGTGGCTCGTCGAAACGTTCACCGTTTCGGCCGGCATCGTGCGGTTCCTGACCAGTGAGCCCCGCCTGCCGCCGTCGCTGGTGGCGCAGCCCTGGGCGCCCGATGTGCTCCGTCGCGACTACAACGGCCTGGAGCGCCTGTTCCAGGGTCACCTGGCTCGCTACCTTCGCCGTCAGCAGGAGGCTGTCACCAGCCCGGCGGCCGCTGAAAGCCGCCGGTGATCAACTCCACCATGGCCGCCGCCGAAAGCGCCGTGTGATCCTCCAGGAACGGCCCGACCACCTGGAGACCCATCGGTAGGCCGCTCGAATGAAGACCGATCGGCACCGCGGTGGCCGGAAGATGGACGACGCCGAACAGACCCATCCACCGCATCTGATCGACGTACGGCCGCGGCTGCCCGGCGACGTCGATCACGCGGGCGCTCATCGGCTGGCTGTGATCATGGGGGATGGCCACGGTCGGCGAGACCGGGGCCAGGACCACGTCCCACTCGTCGAAGAAATTCCGCCAGCGGGCCCGCATCTGGAGCCGACGCTCGTTGGCTGACAGCCACCCTCGATGGCGAAGGGTTGCACCGGCCACTCCGAGTCCGCCGTCGACGTGATCCCCGTTCCTCAACCGCTCGGCCATGGCCTCGATCTCGTCCGCCGACCAGCTTCCCGAGACGGCGGCGCCGAGAAGATCGTCGAAGACCCGGTCGGCTTTGGCGAAGTCGAAGTCCGACGGACGGGCCTCCGTCGACACGATGGCCCCGGCCTGCTCGAGGCGATCGGCAACCGACTCGATGGCGGCCGAAATCTCTGGATCGACGGGACAGTAGGGATCGTCGGCCCACACCGCCACCCGCAGCCCGGCAGGCTCGTGACGTCGGGCCGGCGGCAGATCGAGTGACCACGCTGTCGCATTCCAGGCGTTCGGTCCGACCATGAGATCGAGGGCTGTGCGGCAGTCCTCGACGGTTCGGGCCATCGGCCCGATG
>JAOUGG010000249.1 GCA_029857855.1 Acidimicrobiia bacterium
ACGGCTGGTGGCCGAGGCCAGGGGTGCGTCGGGTCAACCGGGGCCGGTGCACTTGAACCTCGGCTTTCGCGACCCGCTCGTCGGCGAGCCCGACGATCTCCCGCCCGGCCGGCCTGCTGGGGCGCCGTGGCATGTCGACGCCCGGGGTCCGCTGTACGGCTCGGAGTGTTCCCAAGGTGAGATCACCGAGGTGTGGAACCGGATTCGCGGCCTCGACGGCGCCATCGTCGCCGGGGCCGGCACAACGGAACCGTCGGCCGTACTCACCCTCGGACAGAAGTTGGGATGGCCGGTTCTGGCCGATCACCGATCCGGCTGCCGGGCCGAAGGCCGATCGATCGTGCACGCCGACTCGCTGCTCCGGGTCGATGCCTTCACCGAGGCCAATCCGGTCGACGTCGTGGTCCGGTTCGGGCGACCGTTGGCGAGCAAGGCACTCAGCCAGTGGCTGACGGCGTCCAACGCGGATCTCATCGTGGCCTCGGAGCCCGGCCGGTGGGACGACCCGGAGCGTCTCGCCTCACTCACCGTGACCGAGGAGGGCCTGGCCCGGGGCCTGGTCAGCCACATCCCGTCGGACTACTCCCCCTCCGACAGCGGTCGACGATGGCTCCACGCCGACGTGACGGCCCAGCAGATCGTGGCCGAGATGATCGACGGGGCCGGGCCGGGCAAGCCGCTCGAAGGGGTGACGGAGATCGGCGTGGCCCGCCACGTCGTCAACACGATGAAACCGGGCGGGGCGCTGGTTGTCGCCTCCTCGATGCCGGTGCGGGATGTCGAGTGGTTCGGCCCCAACCGCCGCAACATCAAGGTGCTGGCCAACCGGGGGGCCAACGGTATCGACGGGCTGATCGCCACCGCCGTCGGTGTCGCCCTGACCGGGGCCTCGACCACCCTGTTGATCGGCGACGTCGCCTTCCTCCACGATTCGCCCGCCCTGGTGGCGCTGGCCCGCCGCCGCGTCGACCTGACGATCGTGGTCATCGACAACGACGGCGGCGGTATCTTCTCGTTCCTGCCCCAGGCCGGGCAGGTCGACGCCGACACGTTCGAGAAGCTGTTCGGCACGCCGCACGGCACCGACCTGGTGGCCCTGTGCTCCGCCCACGGGATCCCGGCCATCAATTGGGCACCGGGCGACGACACGCCGGGTGCGGTCGGGGTCCGGGTTCTGGTGGCCCGCACGGACCGGGCGGAGAACGTCCGGGTCCACGACAAAGTCAACGCCGCCATCGCCAAGGGGATCAGCGGGTAGGGATAAGCGGGCAGGGATAAGCGGGAGCGATCGACGGGTAGGGTCCGGCGGGCACCCATTAGGCTGGCCTGCTATGACCAAGCAGGTTTCCGAGATCTTCGACCCGTCGGCATGGCACGAGGTGGAGGGCTTCGACTTCACCGACATCACCTACCACCGGGCCAACGACGTGGGCGCCGTACGCATCGCCTTCGATCGCCCGGAGGTCCGCAACGCCTTCCGACCCCACACGGTCGACGAACTGTACCGGGCGCTCGACCACGCCCGGATGTCGTCCGACGTGGGCGCCGTGATCCTGACCGGCAACGGGCCGTCCCCCAAAGACGGCGGCTGGGCCTTCTGCTCCGGCGGCGACCAGCGCATCCGGGGCAAGGACGGGTACCGCTACGCCGAGGGGGAGACCGCCGACACGATCGATCCGGCCCGTAGCGGGCGGCTGCACATTCTGGAGTGCCAGCGGCTCATCCGGATGATGCCCAAGGTGGTCCTCTGTGTGGTCCCCGGCTGGGCGGCCGGCGGCGGGCACAGTCTGCACGTGGTGTCGGACCTCACCCTGGCCAGCCGGGAGCACGCGAGGTTCAAGCAGACCGACACCGACGTGGCCAGCTTCGACGGCGGGTTCGGTTCGGCCTATCTCGCCCGTCAGGTCGGTCAGAAGTTCGCCCGGGAGATCTTCTTCCTCGGCCGGACCTACACGGCCGAGGAGGCCCACCGGCAGGGAGCGGTCAACGCCGTCGTCGACCACGCCCGACTGGAGGTCGAGGCGTTGCAGTGGGCGGCCGATATCTGCGGCAAGAGCCCGACGGCCCAGCGCATGGCCAAGTACGCCTTCAACCTGATCGACGACGGCCTCGTCGGCCAGCAGGTGTTCGCCGGAGAGGCCACCCGCCTCGCCTACATGACCGACGAGGCCCGCGAGGGCCGCGACGCCTTCCTCGAGAAGCGCGACCCCGACTGGTCCGGCTTTCCATACCACTACTGACCTCTTCCAAGATCGCTTCCAAGATCGCTTCCAAGATTTGTCGCGAAAAGCGAGGCGTCGCCTCGCTTTTCGCGACAAGAGTTCGACGGTGGTTGAGGATCAGCGCGGCGTCAGGGCTGGATGAGGGCGCCGAGGATGGCCTTGAACTTGGCCCGGGTCTCGTCGAGTTCGGCCTGCAGATCGCTGTCACCGACGACACCGACCCCGGCGAAGAGGCGAACCCGATCTGGTTCCTCGAACTGGGCCGAACGTACGCTGACGGCGAATTCGCCGTTGCCGTGACCGTCGACCCACCCGGTCGGACCGGCGTAGCGGCCGCGGTCGGCCTGCTCGATGTCGGCGATCAGATCGAGCGCGGCCTTCTGCGGAGCACCGCCGACGGCCGGGGTCGGGTGCAGCGCGTCGATCAGCTCGAGGACCGACGCGGCCGGCAACGAGAGCCGCCCCTCGACCCGGGTCCCGAGATGATGGACGTTGGCCAGGGAGACGATGGACGGCTCCGGCTCGGCGTCGACGTACGAGCAGAACGGCAGCAGCGTGTCGAGGAGCCAGTCGATGGTGATCCGATGTTCCCACCGGTTCTTGTCCGAGGCCAGCAGCTCGGCCGCCAAGGTGCGGTCGCGGTCGGGGTCGGTGGATCGGGGCAGGGTGCCGGCGAGGGGATGGGCCCGCACCACGTCGCGGAGTCGGGCCACCAGCAGTTCCGGTGAGGCCCCGAAGAAGCCGTCGACCATGAACAGGTTGGCCGTTGGGAAGGTCTGATCGAGACGGGCCATGATGACCGCCGGGTCGAAGGGGGCGTCGGCGGTGACCACCAGCTCCCGGGCCAGCACACACTTGTCGAGTTCGCCGGACCGGATGAGATCGCGGGCGCGGCCCACGATGTCGTCGCGCCACTGCTCCGGGGGCACCATCGACGAGAGCGTCATCGTCGTCGGCTCGTTGCCCGGCTCGACCTCGGGCAGTCCGGCCAGTGCACGGGCGATCGTTGCCTCGTCGTCTTCGGTCGGGTCGGGCGCCGCCGAGTCGCCGACGGCCGTCAACCACAGCCCGCCGCTCAGCGTCCGGCACAGCACGTACTCGGGAACGATCAGCTCGCCGTCGGTCGTCGGATCGAAGTCGAACGCACCGAACGCAACCGGACCGGTGCCCGGCTCGGGGGCGGATCCGCCTTCCGGCTGCTCGGCCCGCTCCGCCGCCAGTTGCCGCTGGGCCTCTACGAACCCGCCGGGACGTTCGATCGGGATCCGCCGCAGCTCGCCGATCCCGGCCAGCGTGCGATCGTTACCCTTCCACAGCAGCCCAGATCGGATCCCCACCCGAAACGGATCGAGATCGGAGCGAACCTCCGCCGGGAGGTGGTCGATCCGGAGGGAGCGTGCCGTCAATGCCACAGCGGCCAGGATACCGGGCACAATGGGGCGGTGGAGAAGCTGTTCCGAGCCGAGACCGTGGCGACCGCCGAGGAGTTGTTCGCCGTGGTCAGCGACCTGACGACGTTCCCCGACTGGATCGAGCTGGTGCACCGGGTCGAGCCGATACCCGGCGACCTGACCGTCGGCGGAGGCCAACTGGAATGGTGGGTGACGCTGCGGGCCCGGATCGGGCCGCTGGCCCGGTCCAAGCGACTGCGGATGGCGCAAACGGTCCTCGACCCGCCCGGATCGGGCCCCGACGAGCCGGGCCGGGTTCGCTTCGACCGATCGGAGACCGACGGTCGCAACCACGCCCCGTGGACCATGGAGGTCAGGGTCACTCCGCTCGACGGCGCCCCTCATCTCAGCCGTGCAGACTGTCGACTGCACTACGGCGGATCGATGTGGACCGGTATGCTCGACGGCCAGCTCGACACCACCGCCCGCCGTTCGACCGAGGCCCTCCGACAGATCGCCGTCGTCCGCGCCGATCGCACCGGCCACTGAGCTCAGTCGGCCGCCAAGGGTGCCAAGGGCGTCATCCATCGACGGGCGAGCGGGTGCTCACCGGTCAGCAGCCGGCCCATGGCCTCGGCCAGAACGGTCGTGACAGGCCCGGGAGCGTCGAGCACCCGGTCGTCGAGCCTCCCCACCGGGGTGACCATTCGAATCGACGACGCCAGGAACAATTCGTCGGCCGCCTCCACCTCGGCCCAGGCCACCGCCCGCACCGTGTAGGGGATGCCGGCGTCCTCGGCGACATCGAGCACGGCCCGGCGGGTGATGCCGTCGAGCACCGTGTCGACCGGCGGGACGGCGATCCGGCCGCCGGTGACCGTGAACACGCTGGACGTCACCGACTCGGCCAAATCACCGCCGCCGATCGTCCGGAACACCACCTGGTCGAATCCCTCGTCGGCCGCCATCAGGTGATGACGAAGGCCCGGGGTGTACCCGGCCGCCACCTTCATCGACGGTGGAAGGACCGAAGCGGGCACCTTCGGCATCGTCGCGGTCTTCACCGCGATCGGGCTCGGCACCTTGGTGAACCGCTCCATGGTCTCAGTGTCCGGTCCGAGCGGTGTCACCGTGACGTAGACCGTCGGCCGGCGACTCACCGGCAGCACCGTCTGCGACGGATCGTCCCATGAGGCGATCAGCTTGACGACCAGCGGACCGGTCCGGGTGACATCGACGTCGCCCTCGGTCAGGTTGGCCATCACGGTCCGGGCGACGGCCCGCTCGAGGCGGCTGATGTCGGGCAGCTCGTCCATCCCCATGGTTTCGGCCGAGCGCATGAAGCGGGTCACATGTTCCCGCAGACCGAGCGCAGTCGGGCTCCCGGCGTTGCCCACCACGAGGAGGACGTCGAAGATCTGCGATCCTCGGGCCGACATGTGGGACAGCACGTGGGTCGTTGCGGCGGCGAACGGGATCATGGCACCATCGCGCCAGATCAACGTGGGCTCGAACGTGGCCGGGCTTCCGCCCGGGCTGTTGCTCGTCATGGCGTCGAGGCTAGTGGGTTTCCCACACCGGTTCGCTCCGGGACGGGAATGACCACCGGTAGGGAGCCGGGCGGGCGCGAGACGAGCGGCAGGCCGGAAACGACCTCGCCGATCCTAGGATCGAAGCCGTGCCCGAGCTGATCGCCATCGACGGACCGGCCGGCGATGCGTTCGTGGACGTCGTCGTGTCGAGCTGGAATGCCGGCAACGCCATCGCCCCCATCGATCCTCGTCTCC
>JAOUGG010000307.1 GCA_029857855.1 Acidimicrobiia bacterium
GAGTCGGTCGGCCATTCGTCGGCCCAGCTTCATTACGTTGATGTCGAGCCTTTGCAGGTAACCGAGTGAGGCCCGCCCGTCACCGAACCGGTCGATCGCGACGCTCGCACCGGCATCTCGTATTGCGGCCAGCGTCATTGTGGATCGGTCGAACACGTCGACGAGAACCTCTTCGGGCCATTCGATCAGGAGGCGTCCTCGGGCCTCATCGAGGTCCGGACTCGCCAGGAGTTTGCCGATGGATTCGTTGACGAGGTGGTCTGGGGCCAGGTTCACGGACAGAAACACATCGGGGTCGTAGGTCCATATGTCGACGAGTTCACGGGTCCCCTGAGCCAGGACCCACCGGTCGATGTCGGCCAGCAGTCCGGCCCGTTCTGCTTCGCTGAGGAATTGGCCGGGGAGCAGGAGACCCTGTTCAGGGTGACGCCATCTGACGAGAGCTTCGACGCCGGCGATGCGCTTTCGGGTGATGTCAACGATTGGCTGATAGTGGAGTTCCAGTTGATCGAGCTGGATCGCGACGCCCGGCCCGCTTGTATTGATTGGGGTTCGTGACGTTTGGGAGGCGTCGTGCTCGACGACCCTACCCTTGCCCGATTCCTTCGCCTGATACATCGCGGCATCGGCGAGCCGGAGGAGTGACTCGGGATCACGCTCGGCACCGCCGGCAACCAGTCCGATGCTACAACCGATCGTTGCCTCTCCTTGGGGGATGAGAATCGGCTCCCCCAGCGAAGCGACGATCCGGTTGGCGACGACGTCTGGTTGATCCATATCGATCAGCAGGATCGCGAACTCGTCACCGCCGAAGCGGGACACCGTGTCACCAGGCCGTACGAGGTTATTCAATCGTCGGCCGACTTCGACCAGAACGGCGTCGCCGCTCGCGTGGCCGTGATTGTCGTTTATGGCCTTGAAACCGTCTAGATCGACGAACAGGAGCGTGTAGTTCTTCGACGAGCCGGCTGCGATGTGTAGGGCCTCCGTGAAAACCGATCGATTCGGTAGACCGGTGAGGGAATCGTGGCTGGCCTGGTACGCGAGCTCTCGTTCGAGTTGGCGCAGGTCGGTCAACGCTTGCTCGAGTCGATCGCTGTGCATCAGGATTGCCGACTGGCGAGCCAGCGCGCCAAGGACCTGAAGATCACTTTCCGTGAACGACGTAACCTCGCCGAGCCGGTTGGCCACCACCAGAAGGCCGAGGTCCCGGTCTTCGGCCCTCAGCTTGGCCACCATCGCGTCCCGTCCGCCGACACCCTCCACCAGATCGGCGACCGTCCCCTCATCGTCTCGACTCATGATGGTCGGTTCACCAAAGGCCGTCAGGGCCTCCGTGACGCCTGCGACGTCCTTGGTCATCAAGTAAGAGTGCTCACCTGCCGCAGCGCTACTGACGATCCGAAACTTGTCGTCCTCTCGTAGCAGAACGGCCCCGATCTCAGCGCGAAACATCTCTCGGGCTTCCTGCAGCAGAGTGATGAGACCAGCCTCCGAGGCACCGATGTCAAGGCGGCGCGTGGAGCGATAGAGGAACTCGATGCGTTCTCTCTGTTCGCGCTCCGAGGTGATCAGACGAAAGGCCATGAAGAGCACGAAGGCCGGAACCGCCAGAAGTAGAACGGCCACGACGTCTTTGGCCAAGACGATTCCAGCCATGATGCCAATCGTCGTATTGCTCACGCTGACAAGGAGCCCGAAGGAAAGTAACTCGGCGCTTCTCCGCCAGCCGGGGAATCCTTCTGTCAGTGTCACGATCAGAACGATTTGGGCAAAGCTGACGGCCGAACCAATGACAACGGCGATCAGAATCGAGAGCCAGACCGACCGCTCACTGTCGCCAAAGGGCGCCAGGGTCACGATCAGAGCAGCGGTTCCGGCAAACACTCCGAGATTCGCCGCATTGAACGCGACCTTGATGGGCGGCTGCCGCCTCCCGATCAGAAGCCCGATGGTCACTCCGGCGATGGCCGCCACGAGCAGCGGACCAGGAGCCGTGTAGAGCAACCCGAGGACGAGAGGAACCTCGAACAGCGAGAAGCTGCTCGCCTCGGCTCGGAACTGCACATGGATGACGCGCCATTCGACGAACGCGAATGCAGCCCCGAGCACTACCACACCGATATCGATGCCCGGAAGCGGAGGCTCGCCGTTGCTCAAGGCTGCCAAGAGCACGACGTCGATGACAATCAGCACCATCACGACGCCGAAGACCCGCTGCGCTGGGCTTATCACGGCATACCGATGGCGGACTCTCCGGCTCACCTTCTGATCATCGGCGGCGTCGCTCCCAAGATGAAGGATGCGGCACAGGGCGACAACCATGTTGGACTGCCACCAAGTTAGATTCATCGCGGCTCTTGCACACGCCGGTGGCGCCTACTGCAGGGCGCCACCGGATTCAGCTACGTTTTCAGCTGGCCCCTGGCAAGAATCGAACTCGCGTCGTACGGTTCAGGAACGGTTCCAGAGCGTCGGGAACGTCCAGAGCGTCCAAGAGGTCCCTGAATAACGACGACCTGTCGCCAGAGGTCCGAGCAAACCGCTACGTCGTCACGGCGGTTGAAGACGCAGCCGGAACGATCGTGCTGGTCCAGTTCCAGTTGATCGACTGACAGCTTTCCAACCAGTCCCGCAGACTACGGTTCGGCAAGCCGTCGATCGTGGAGTCTCCACGGAGCGACCATGGGAGTTGTTCGATGCTGGGGAGACCGTCGCCGAAATCAGCTTGCGCTACGACTTGCTGAGCGACAAGGTGAGCGCTGCGATCGCCGACGAGGAACAACTCCGCACCTTGCCTGGGTAGTCATCCGTGGACGCCAAGTTCTTCGTTGACGAGAACGACCTAGGACTCGGACGACTTCTCGGTGACGAGCATGAAGACGCTGCATGTCCGCGTCACCCTGGCCTGCCCCGGTGGCTTTGCGCAGGACGAGTGTGGAGGGTCCTGCTATAGTCTCGATCACGGCTCACGGCGGGTTCTTGCCGGATGTGGGCTGTCATCTCAAGGGGAGAACATGAAACGAATAGGTACTGCGTTGTCTGGCGTGGGAGTCGTGGCCTTGGTGGCCGGGCTGGTGATGCAGTTCGCGATCGTCCCCGGTTTGCTTCAGTACCCCGACGACGTCGACCAGACACGCCAGTTCGAAGGTGTGCTCGGTCGAATGCTGAACGCGGAGGCATTGGCCGCCGGTGACGCAGCCAACATCTTCCTCACCGATGTCCCGGTCACCATCGACCGCACGGTCAAGGTGCTCGAGGTCGACGGCGAAAAAGCACTCGTCGAGGACACGTCGGTGATGAACAGCCCGGCCGGTCCCGTGCTGGCCACCGAAAACGTCTACACCATCGATCGCAAGACGATGGAACACATCCCGAACTTCACCGACGACGAGCGGGTCATCGACCGTGAAGGTTTGGTGGTCGGCTTCCCCATCGGTACCGACGCTGAAGACTACGTCGGTTGGAACGGCGACACCCAGACCACAAACACCATTGCCTACGATCGCACCGAGACCCACGAGGGTATGGAAACCAGGATCTTCCAGGCCACCTCGGGCCCGGATCCGATCACCAGCCCCGAGATGTTGGCCAACTTCCCGCCGGCGTTGCCGAAGGCCACCATCGAAGCGTTGGTGCCGGCCCTGGGCTTGCCGGCCGAGGCCGCGGGTCAGCTGGCGGAACTGCTGCCGGCCCTGCCCGATCCGGTGCCCCTGGCCTACACCTACGCCTACACCTCCAACTACTGGGTCGACCCGGACACCGGCGTGCTCATCGATTTTGACAAGGTCGAGTCTCGGGCGGTCTCGATCGACCTCGGCGAGCAACAGATCCCGGTTGCCGAAGTCATGCAACTGGAGTATCAGCTGACCGATGCCTCCATCCAGGATGCGGTGGCCGACGCCGAGGACGCCCAAGGCACGATTCGACTTCTTGGCACCATCATCCCGCTGGCCTTGATCATCGGCGGCATCCTGGCCGCCATCATCGGTTTCGTCGTCATGCGCCGGGAGTCCGCCTCGTAGCCGGCCAAGGCCGACGGTTCGGATCTCCGACCGGCACCGAGTGGGTTTCGGTCGCCGCGATCCGGCCGAGGTCAATCACTCCCGGTGGGCTTCGATTCGCGTCCAATTGACGGTGGCCGGTTCGAACAGCAAGATGTCCGGTGAGCCGGCGGGTCCATGTGTGGTTGGTCAGGTCTTAGCTCCACGTCTCGGCCGGTGACAGGTTGTAGGCGACCAGTTGGGCGGAATCGGCATCGTTGCCGAAGTTGAATGCCGAGTCCGGTGCGCCGTCGGCCACATGGGTCCATTCGAAATCACGGGCGTCAAGCAGCCACCAACCCCAACCCAAGGCCCGAACCCCTGAGGGTTCGGGCCTTGCACATGTCTCGCGACATCACATTTGCGCCCCTGGCATGAATCGAACATGCGACGCACGGTTTAGGAAACCGACGCTCTATCCACTGAGCTACAGGGGCCGGATGACGTCCGCGTCACCTCGACCATGGAATATACCGGGCCGGGACTCGGGCTCTGCCGGAAATCGGCTCCACTACACTCGTCGCTCATGAGCATCTCCGTCGGACCCTACATGTTCAGCGTCAACGACGCCCGGGCCACCATCGCTCACATCGACGACCTCCTCGACTGCTACCCCGCCGATTCGCGGGCGGCGCTCAGCGGGCGTCGAGAGGAGTTGCGTCGGATCACCTCCTCGGTGGATGTCCAGACGAATCCAGGCGATGACGCACTGGCGGAGGCCGTCTCCGAAGCGTTCCCGCTCATCCTCGCCGCCC
>JAOUGG010000250.1 GCA_029857855.1 Acidimicrobiia bacterium
CCGCGGAGGGTACGTCGCCACCGGAGGATCTCAACGGCGACGCCGAGTACCGCACCCACCTGGCCAAGGTGCTGGTGAAGCGAGCGCTCACCGAGGCGAACTGACGCCGCCCGTCACCTCCATCGAGCTTTGTGCCCTCCCCGACCCTGAAAAGGGTCGTCGGAGGCTCAAAGTTCGGGTGGGCTGTCATCAATCTGAACGGGAGCTGCAATCTACCGTCCGGTAGGTTGCAGCTTTCGTGTTTTTCGTTGGTTTTGCCCGACGGTGGTAGAGTTGCAGTCGGTCGTTCGTGGACGCACCTTGGGGAGAGGAAAGGGGTGCGCCCACGAACGGCCTTCTTGTTCTCGACGTTCGTTCAGGGTCGGCGGAGGTAGTCGGCGACGGCCCACACCCTACCGAGGACTCACGATCCGGTCCGGACGGAAGCCCGGGATTCCTGCTACGACCGGCGCAACCAGTAGCCTTAACGGTTGTGAGCAACGAATCCGTGGCCCCGTCCGACTTCACCAACCCCAAGTCGGTTGACGAGGTGATGGCCGGTCTGGCCGACAACGACTACCTGGCCGACGAGGGCCTCGCCACCTCGATCTTTCTGTCGCTGACGTTGGGGCGCCCGCTGTTCCTCGAAGGTGAGGCCGGCGTTGGCAAGACCGAGGTGGCCCGGGTGCTGTCCCGCTGGCTCGGCGGCCGCCTGATCCGCCTGCAATGCTACGAGGGTATCGACTCGGCCCAGGCCGTCTACGAGTGGGACTACGCCCGCCAGCTGCTGCACCTGCGCACGGCCGAGGCCACGTCCGACGACCTCGACGCGTCCCGCTTGGAGGCCGAGCTGTATGACGAGCGGTTCCTCATCCGCCGGGCACTGTTGGAGGCCATCGACGCACCTCCCGGAGCGCCGCCGATCCTCCTGATCGACGAGATCGACCGAGCCGACGACGAGTTCGAGGCCTTCCTGCTGGAGGCGCTGTCCGACTACAGCATCACCGTCCCCGAGCTTGGGACGTTCACCGCCGAGCGTCCGCCGCGGGTCGTGCTCACGTCCAACCGCACCCGCGACGTGCACGACGCCCTCAAACGTCGCTGCCTCTACCACTGGGTGGAGCATCCCGACTTCGATCGGGAGGTGGAGATCGTCAAGCTCCGGGCTCCCGGCGTCGCCGATTCCCTGGCCCGTCAGGTGGCGGCGGCCACTGAAGCAATGCGGGGCTTCGGCCTTTATAAACCCCCCGGTGTGGCCGAAAGTATCGACTGGGCTCTTTCGCTGGCGGCCCTGGGACGTGAATCGATCGACGAAACCTCGGTGAAGGCAACATTGGGAACCGTGCTCAAATACCGCGAAGACCAGGATCGGGTGGCCAACCACGGCATCCCCGACCTCGTCCGCAACGCCCTCCTACGCGGCGGTTGACGTGGAGCCGGTGGGTACCACCGACGAGGTGATCCTCCCCGTCGATCACGGCGAACGGCTGGCCGTCGGGTTCTGCCGAATTCTGCGCCAGGCCGGGGTACGACTGCCACTGTCGGCCACCATCGCCTTCGTCGAGGCCCTCGGCCTGGTCGGAGCCGAGACCCGGGATGCGGTCTACTGGGCCGGGCGGGCCACACTGATCCACCGCCCCGAGGACATCGCCCTCTACGACCGGGTGTTCTCCGTGTACTGGCAGAAGCGGATGGGGGAAACCGTCAGCTTCGAGGGCACTCCCCAGTCCGTGGTGCTGGCGCTCGACCTCGGTGAGGACGACGACGCCGACGACGGCGGGGACGACGTCGACGAGAACGAGAGCGAGATCCAGCCGGTGCGGTTCAGCCGCACCGAAATCCTCACCTCCAAGGACTTCGCCGACTGCACCAAGGACGAGCTCGACGAGCTGACCCGACTGATGTCCCGCCTTGCGTTCACCACCAGCCAGCGTCGTAGCCGGCGACTGACCCCGGCCAAAGGTCGCGGCGACCGGCCCGACCTGCGACGCACGGTCCGCCGGGCACTCCGTCATCACGGTGAGCCGATGAATCGGGCCTATCTGGAGAAGGCCACCCGACCACGCCGGCTGGTGTTGGTGCTCGACGTTTCGGGTTCGATGGAACCCTATGCCCGCGCCCTGATCCGCTTCGCCCATGCAGCCGTCGTGGCCCGGGGTCGGGTCGAGGTCTTCGCCCTCGGAACCCGGCTGACCCGGCTCACCCGCCACCTCACCAGCCGGGATCCCGACATCGCGCTACGGGCCGCATTACCCGAGGTGAAAGACTGGGCCGGCGGCACCCGCCTCGGCGAGGGCATCCGCGAGTTCAACGATGAGTGGGCCATCCGGGGTATGGCCCGGGGCAGCATCGTCGTCATCCTGAGCGACGGATGGGACCGGGGCGACCCGACACAGCTCGGCGAGGAGTTGGAACGGCTGCACCGGGTGACCCGAGAATTGATCTGGGTCAACCCGTTGAAGGCCACTCCGGGCTACGCGCCCCTGGCGGCGGGAATGGCAGCCGCCCTCCCGCACGTCGACCGGTTCATCGAAGGCCACTCCTACGCCTCACTCGAACAGCTGGCCATCATCCTCGCCGGCGTCGGCTCGGACCGTGTAACCGAACTGAGAGTCTCATGAACACACCACCACCGATGGAACCACCGACCGGCCCACGGACGTCGCTGGCGGTCCCCCCTCCACGGACCGCGGCGGAGCCGGCACCGCCGTCGAACCCGCCACCCCCGACCGAGCAGACGACGCCGCCCTTCCAGCCGCCACCCCCGACCGGAGCGCCGGCTCCGGCCGGCCGGCCGGCGCGCTACCGCCCGCAGCGTCCGTGGTGGGGGTTCGGCGATGTCATTCTCGGCGTACCGTTCTTTCTCGCTCTGTCGATCGTGGGTTTCGTTGTCGGGCTGGCGATAACGGGCGTCGACGGTCTGCTCGACATGGCGGACTCCAGCGACGTCACTGCGCTTCCGCTCGGACTTCTGGCCTTCTCCCTCCTCTTCCAACAGCTGGGGCAGGGCATCTGGCCGCTGATCGTCTCCCGGTGGAAGGGGTTGGGCCCGGCCTCGGATTGGCGTCTCGTGGCCAAGCCTCGTGACATCGGCATCGGTCTCGGCGTCGCTGTGTTGGGCTTGGCCGGGGCCGGCGTGGCCGGGATGGTGACCTCCAGTCTCGTCGGCCTGACCGACGAGGCCGCCGCCGACAACACCCAGTTCCTGCGTGAGGCAGCGGGTACGCCATGGCTCGCCGCGATCCTGTTCGCAGCGGTGATCGGGGCCCCGATCACCGAGGAGCTGTTCTTCCGCGGCCTCACGCTGCGGGCGATCGAGAAGCGGATGGGATCGACATGGGCCATCGTGCTGTCGGGCGTGATCTTCACCCTGCCCCACTTCACATCACCCGACCTGCGCGGTACCGCCGTGTTGTTCTCGTCGATCTTCGTCGTCGGGTTGATCCTTGGTGCCGTCACGGTCAAGACCGACCGGTTGGCGGCGGCGATCGTGGCCCACATGATCTTCAATGGCATCGGGGCGGCGGCTGCTCTCGGCTGGCTCGACCAGTTCGGCGTGTAACCACCAAAGGTCGGAGCCGCCGTCGCCCACTGGCGGCCCGGCCACCGCTACGGTTGGCGGCAGATGACCGCCCCCACCGGAGTCCTCCGGGCCGACGTCGCCTCCCTCACGGCCAAGATCAACTACGGGATCAAGGCCGCGCTCGTCGCCTCGTTCGCCGTCGCCATCCTCGTGCCGCCCGACGCGGTGGCCGGCAAGGCGATGGGTTTCCGGGCGCCTCTGTTCCTCGCTCCGGCGGTGCTCGTTCCGGCCATCTCCCGGTGGCGGGAGTGGGACCCCTACCCCCATACCGCAGACGCCCTCCTGCCGCTACCGTTCCTGATCGACACACTCGGCAATCTCTTCGGCTTCTACGACCGCTACGCCGTCACCGACGACGTCCTCCACACCCTCAACTGGGTACCGCTGGTCGCGGCCTTCCACGCCTTCCGCTTCCGCAACGTTTTCGATCGTCGTGACGCACTGCTGCTCGGCTACGGCTTCGGTGCCATCGCCATCGTCTGGTGGGAGGTAATGGAGTGGGCGGTGTCCGAGGATGGCTTCGGCGGCGCCGGTGGCCTGGCGTTGACCTACGGCGACACCATCGGTGACCTGCTCCTGTCGAGCACCGGCGGGCTCATCGGCTCGATCCTCGGCGTCCGCCTACTCGGGCCCGCTGTCGATCGAGCGGCCGGAGAGGGCGTCTAGCCTTCGGGTCGGGTGGCGACCCGCAGCCGGTTGCCGTCGGGATCGGTCAGCTGAATCTCCCGGCCCCAGGGTTGCTCGTGCACATCGATCCCGAACTCGGCGGCGATCTCGTCGACGTCGTCGACCCAGAAATAGACCAGTGTTCCCGGTCGGGCGTCGCCTGTGTGCTCGGACAGGTGGAGGCTGATGCCGTTGCGTTCGAGGAAAAGGTAGAGCGGGAGCTCGGGGGCGAAGCGGTGTTCGCCGACGACGTGGAATCCCAGGCGGGCGTACCACCGCGCCGTTGCGTGCCCATCGGTCACCCGAAAGATCGGAATCAGCTCCTCGGCCATCACGGCATCCTAGACCGTGTCCCGGTTACTACCCTGTTGGTCATGGACGAGATGCTGGAACCGGTACCGGAAGACTGGAGTCGGGGGCTGGCCGTCGTGGCCCATCCGGACGACATGGAGTACGGCGCGGCATCGGCGGTCGCCCGCTGGACCGGGCAGGGCAAGGAGATCGCCTACCTGCTCGTGACCCGGGGTGAGGCTGGGATCGACTCGATGACGCCGGAGGCGTCGGTCGCCGCCCGGGCGGGGGAGCAGGAGGCGTCGTGCCGGGCGGTCGGTGTGGACCGGCTCGAGTACCTGAACCACGCCGACGGTCTCGTCGTCGCCGACCTCGACCTGCGGAGGGACCTGGCCGGGGCGTTGCGACGCCACCGGCCCGAGGTGGTCATCGGCATCAACTTCCGCGAATCCTGGGGCGGTCCGTCGTGGAATCACGCCGACCATCGGGCGGTCGGTGTCGCCCTGCTCGACGCGGTTCGCGACGCCGCCAACCGCTGGATCTTCCCGGAACTTGGTGAGCCGTGGTCAGGTGTCCGGTTCGCGCTGTTCTCCCACGGTCTCGACGCCACCCACGGGGTCGATGTGACCGAGACACTCGACAAGGGAATCGAGTCGCTTCGTTGCCACCAGGTCTACCTCGACAACCTCGGCGCCAACGCGCCCGATCCCGACGAGATGCTCCGGAGCGCGGCCGCCGCCACGGGCCCTCGGCTCGGTACCACCTACGCGGTGCCCTTCGAACTGTTCGCCTTCTGACGGCTCCGCCGGACACAACCGTCGTCGGCGATGGCGAGGGGGGGCGAACAGTCGCTCGATGAACG
>JAOUGG010000251.1 GCA_029857855.1 Acidimicrobiia bacterium
GAGCCCTGCCCCGTCGTCGTGGCGAGCAGGGCTCGGTGACAGGCGTCCGAGACGAACGCTCACGTTGGCTCGGACACGACGAGGAGCGAAGACATGTCGACAGGATCGAACCCCACTCCGGGCTACAACACCCCGATCCCGCCTGAGATCATGACGGCCGCCAGCGTCGACACCCCGATCGGCACCCTCGACTTCTTCGACGGGATGCCAGACGCGCCAACCGTCGAGAAGCTCTACGACAACTTGTTGTTCATGCGCGGGGTCGAGACGTTCCTGAGCGGAATTCCTGCCACCTCGATCGAGGCGATCCGCCGGGGCTGCGCCGCCATCGGCGCGAAGCGAGCGAGCGACATCGTCATCTTCGACAAGTTGATGGACTCGAACCCACTGTTCCTCACCGGGAACACCGACACCGTGTACGCGCTGTCGATCCTCGAACTGGATCGCGATGGCCCGACCGTCGTCGAGATTCCGCCGAAGTGTGGCCCCGGAACCGTAGATGACGCATGGCAGCGCTTCGTGGTCGACATGGGGGCGCCCGGCCTCGACCGGGGCCAGGGTGCGAAGTACCTGATCCTGCCGCCCGACGACGATGGGGACCTCGATCCGCCGGTCGGCGGCGAGTTCGCCGAAGTGGGCGGCGAGCGCTACATCGTGGCCAAGTCGCCCACGTACGTGAACTGGCTGGTCCTTCGTGGATTCCTCGTGGATGGCAAGCCCGATGCAGCGACCTCGATGTTCGAAGACGGCCTGAAGGTCTACCCACTCAAGGACGCCGAGGACCCGCCGGACATGCAGTTCATCAGCGGTTCGGAACTGGCGTTCAACACGGTGCACTCGAACGACTTCACGTTCTACGAGGAACTCGACCACGTCGTCCAACGTGAGCCCCTCTCGCTCATCGACCCCGAGCTGCGAGGACTGATGGCATCGATCGGGATCCAGAAGGGCGAGACGTTCAATCCGGACCCGCGCACGAGGGAGCTGCTCACCAAAGCCGTCGCCGTCGGGAACGCCACCGCACGAGCGATCTTCTTCCGTCCGCAGATGAAGGAGGCGTTCCTCTACGAAGACAGCGGCTGGTACGCCGCCTTCGTCGGCGGCAGCCACGAATGGCTGAGAGACAACGGGCAAGGAGGCCGCTACCTCGACGCACGAACCCTCTGCTTCTACATGGGAACGGTCAACACACCCGCGATGGTGAACAAGATAATCGGAGCAGGCTCGCAGTACGCGATCAACGCCACCGACGCCAACGGCGACTATCTCGACGGCGCGAAGCACTACCGACTGAACCTGCCGGCCGACTTCCCGGCCAACGACTTCTGGTCGGTCGTGGTCTACGACCCACAAACCCGTTCCCAGCTCCAGACCGAACAACCCTTCCCAGCTCGGAACAACAAACGACACAATCTCGACGTCAACGCCGACGGCTCCGTCGACATCTACTTCGGGCCGACAGCTCCCGATGGCAAGGCTGACAACTGGATCCAAACGGTGCCGGGGAAGGGTTGGTTCGCGGCGTTGCGCCTCTACGGGCCACTCGAACCATGGTTCGACAAGACGTGGCGGCCCGGCGAGATCGAATTGCTCGACTGAACCGGGCCCCCGCGCCCACTACACACAAAGGAGACGACAGTGTCGATCCCAGTAACCGCCCACAACTACGTCCGGGCCGAATCAGACCTTCAGATGAAGGGTTACCAGGAGAAGTTCGACTGCTTCGGCAAGCTTGTCCCCGGTCGGGAACCCTACGACGTCAACAATCAGATCACGGTCCGCGGCAACCGGGACACGTTGTACTCCTTTGGCGGAGGTTGACCCGGCCGTCGTAGAAATTTGGTGGTGGTCCTCCGCCTCGTTCGTGCTGTGAGGCACGCTCGGGGTTCTCACACCTTCCAAGTGAAACGGAGAACCACCAATGAATACAGAATCACATATTCAGCCCGGGCCGTCAGCGACGCTGCGGTTGTTGCCCGAGATCGGTGTTGTCGATTTGGCCGATCCTGGCCTGGCCGGCACGGTCGACACCCAGTTGGAGGCGTTCGCGTCTCGGATGCGGGAGGGCTTGTTGGCCGCGTCGGTCGAGATCGGTCTCGGCGTGATGAGCGACCTTATCGAGGCGGAGGTCACCACCGTGGCTGGCCCCAAGGGCCGCCACGACCCCGATCGCGCCGCATACCGGCATGGCAGCGAAGCAGGCAAGGTGACGCTGGGAGGCCGGCGGGTCCCGGTCCGCCGGCCAAGAGTCCGCACCGTGGCCGACACCGATGGTGTCGAGCGCGAAGTCGCTTTGGAGTCCTATGACACCTTCGCATCGGTCGACCTGCTGGCTGACCACATGGTCGCCTCCATGCTGGCGGGGCTGTCCGGTCGCCGCTACGTGCAGGCGTTGGAACCAGTCGGTGACACGATCACCGCGGCGGGATCGGGCACGTCGCAGTCGTCGGTGTCACGTCGGTTCATCACTGCCACCAAGGCGCATCTGGCCGAGTTCCGAGCCCGGCCACTCGATGACCAGCGTTGGCTGATCGTCTATGTTGACGGGTTCGATTTCGCTGGTCACACCATGATCGGCGCCCTCGGTGTCACCGCCGCAGGTGTCAAGGTTCCCCTCGGGGTGGTCGAGGGGTCCACCGAGAACGCTGCGGTCGTCCGCCACTTGATCACCGACCTACGAGACCGTGGCCTGGACGCCTGTGACGGGACGCTGTTCATCCTCGATGGAGGCAAAGCTCTCCGCAAAGCTGTCACCGACGTGTATGGCGACCTGGCGGTTATCGCTCGGTGCCGGGTCCACAAGGAACGAAATATCATGGACCACCTTCCCGAAGCTCAACGGCCGTGGGTGCGCCGCAAGCTGCACGCAGCGTGGGCCAACCCCAACGCTGGGGAGGCTGAGGCTGCCCTCAAAGCGCTCGCTCGTCAGCTCGACAACGTGAACCCCGACGCTGGAGCCAGCCTCCGTGAAGGGCTGGTCGAGACCCTGACCGTCACCCGCTTGGGTGTCACCGGGACCCTGCTGAAAACGGTGATGAGCACGAACCCGGTCGAGTCGATGATCGAGATCGTCCGGGCCAACGCCCGCAACGTGAAACGGTGGAAAGACGGCGACATGCGCCTGCGGTGGGCCGCCACCGGCATGCTCGCCGCCGAGAACCAGTTCCGGCGGGTCAAGGGCTACCGGCAACTCCCAGCACTGGCCACCGCCCTCCAACACGCCGTCAACCCCGACACCCCATCCACCCTCGCTGTCACAGCCTGACCATAAGATCCACCAAGGAGCCCACCACCAAATTCCACGGGCGACGGGTCAACCTCTTGAGTAGATCTCACCGAGGAGTTGCAGGTACGCGGGTGGTGTTTCATCGGGCGATGTCAGCAGTCACGGCGGCGACCCCATAGGAGCCGACGCATGATCGTCAGGTCTTCCTGGCAAACATGAACTTGGTTTCTCGTCACCCTCTCCTGACCCAAGTCAGGCAGGCCTACCCGAACAGGTGTCTGGTGGAACCGATCAACGAGCTCGAGCAAACCAACCGAGAGCGTGGGCTCGCTCGAGCGAGGATCGCCGAGCCCGAGGGCCAGGTAGCCGAAGACAGGAAAAGACAGGATGACGGGGTCGGGGTAGCGTTTACGACGTGGACGAAAGCCATGAGCACGACCATTCCGACGTTCCTGACGAGCTGGCATTGAGGGCCCAGGCGCTTCAATCGTTGCTCGTCGAGAAGGGCATCGTCGCTGAGGCCTCGATCGACGCGGTGGTCGAGGCGTATGAACATCGGATCGGGCCTCATCTGGGAGCCGCGGTCGTGGCCAGGGCGTGGGTTGAGCCCGATTTCAAGGCCGCTCTGCTCGAAGACGGTGCGGCCGCGGTTGCGGCGATCGTCCAAGGGCGCGTCGCCCATCGCCTGGTAGTTCTGGAGAACACCGACGAGCTCCATAATCTTGTGGTTTGCACTCTGTGTTCGTGTTACCCGATCGGCCTGTTGGGGCTTCCTCCCGTGTGGTACAAGTCCGCTCCCTATCGGTCTCGCGCCGTGCTCGAGCCACGGGAAGTGTTGGCCGAGGTCGGAACAGAGGTGGACGATGACGTGGAGGTTCGGGTGTGGGACTCCAACTCTGAGGTTCGGTACCTGGTATTGCCACAACGGCCATCGGGGACCGAGGGCTGGACCGAGGAACGGCTCGCGGAGCTCGTCGGGCGCAATGCCATGATCGGAGTCGAGCGGGCCCGTGGGCCTGAGGAGGCGACGATGTCGTGAACGGCGCTCACGACATGGGCGGGATGCATGGATTCGGTCCGGTCGTCGTCGACGAGGACGAACCCCTCTTCCATGCCGACTGGGAACGAACGACGGCCTCGACCCTGTTCGGACTGTTCGCTACCGGTCGGTTCGCCGTCGATCAACTGCGTCGCAACATCGAACGGCAGGACCCCGCCGACTATCTCGCCCAGAGCTACTACGAGCGCTGGCTGGTGTCGTTGGCGGCCATGGTCACCGAGGCCGGCCTGGTCACCGAGGAGGAGCTGTCGAGTGGGCGGCCGGACACCGAGGCACCGCCGCTGCCGGATTCCAGCTGGTCGACCACGCCGGCTCCACCTACCGATGTTCCATTGTTCTCGCTCGGTGATCGGGTACGGGCCCGCATGCGTCAGCCCACCGCGCACACCCGTGAGCCACGCTACGTCCGGGGCCGGGTCGGCGTGGTGGAGCATCACTACGGTGGTGAGCCGCTGCCCGAGTTGGCAGGTGAGGGGATCCGCAGAGAGGAGCATCTGTACCGGGTTCGATTCGAGGCAGGCGAGTTGTGGGGGGCCGAGGCCCATTCACATGACTCGGTCTACATCGATCTGGTCGAGAGTTATCTGGAACCGGCGCCATGAGCACCGGGAGCTCTCGCCGACACTGGTGCGGCCGTGGCGCGACGTCGCGGCGTCTCGATCGGAGGAAGATCGTGTCGGACTGCCTGGAGTTCGCCGAGTTCTCCGGGTCGTGGCACTTCTCGATGAGTGAGTTGTGCCACGCCGCGAACGCGTGCGAGAGCAGCGTCCGGCAGGCGTTCGTGGAAGTTTTCGACATGCCTCCCACGCAGTACTTCCAGCATCGGCTGCTGAACGCGCTCCGAAACGAGCTGCTGCGTGCGGATCCTCGTGACGAGACCATCACTCGCGTCGCGAGTTCCCTCGGGGTGACACATCTCGGTCGCACATCGGGTCGGTATCGAGACGTGTTCGACGAGGTGCCGAGCGAAACACTGCACGCGACCGCCTGACGCCGCGATCGGGCAGCGCCGCCGTCGACACCTCGAACGGTGGCGATTCTGGATAGCCAATTCCAGGCTTGCTTAGCATCATGGGCGGTGGCG
>JAOUGG010000252.1 GCA_029857855.1 Acidimicrobiia bacterium
CCGCGAATGAGCGGTGATGAGCCGGAGTAGATCCGAACCGGCGGTCCGATCCTGTTCCGGGATGTCGATTTGTATCTGCACCATCTTCTCCATGTAGGCCCGACCCCACCAGCCGTTGCCGTTGTGTAGTGTTCCGATTGCCTGGTCGGATCCATTGGAGTCCTTCGCACCGTCGCCGTCTGGTGCGCCGGAACCGATCGCTCGATGGTCGGACGAAGCCCACTGGGCATAGTCCTTGTACTTGATCTCGACGGTCGACGCGATCTTGGCCATGTCGGCCAGATAGACGATGAACACGCCCGGATGGTCGAGGAGCTGATTGGCGACTTCGCAGATGTCGATGGCGCTGGGTGGTCGACTGCGTTCGAGGTCGTCGACGAAGATCACCATGTTCCGTGTCAACGGGACCCCGGCCTGGTTGAGCAGGCTCCCAAGCTCTTTTCTTGCCTCGTTCAGGGCGCCCTCCTGGGCTTCGGATCGGGGTGAGGCGATGAACGCCGCCGCCGATCGGGCGGGGTCGACGAACCGGGACACCGCAGCCAGGATGGCCAGAACCAGAGCTGCACTGGCCCCGCCCCCGGCGGCGGCGCCGGCCACCGACCCGTCGCCCTCGGCGGACTGGGCGGCCGGTTCGTCACCTCGGTCGACGATGCCGCCGGTGGTGAGCCGGACCCAGCCGTAGCCAACGATGATCGCGATGAGGAGACCGAGACCGGCGACCCAGAGTTTGCGAACGTACCGCTGACGGGCGGTCAACATGTTCTTCGGCAGCAGCTGGAGGAAACGCCGGAGCGGGCGACGGTAGGCGTTCAGTTCCCGACCGACGTGCGCGGTCAACGCCGCACCGAGGTCATCGGCGCTGTCGTGCAACCAGGCGTTGAACCAGGTGATGATCGGCACGAGCCGATCCTCCCGGTCCGTGCTGAGTCGGGACTCGACCATGCGGCCGAGCGACGTTTTGCCGGAACCCCACGGGCCGTTCACGGCGATCGACAACGGTGTCGTCGTTCGGGGATTCTCGATCAGCTGGACGATGGCTTCCACGTAGGGACCGAAGTTCATGACGTCGAATTCGGGATCGTCGATGGGCACGTCGGCCAGCATGTCGAGGGCGGGACGGTCGGTTGACGGCTCCGTCGGGGCCGTGGAGGCCGCAGTGGGATCTGGACCTTCGCCCGGCGACCTGCCGAGTTCCCTCAGCAACTCATCGTACGCTCCGACCGAGTCGAGGGCTTTGCGCACGTTGTCGTCGAACGAGGCCAGGTGGATCAGCACATCCCGGGTGTGGATCAACTGATCGGGGTCGGGTTCGCCGGCCAGATGGCGGACGGTGGCCAAAAGGTCGACGAGCGGGTAGGGGACGGCGTAATCACCGTCGAAGTCGACGGTTCCCAGGAGCCCGTTGGCGTAGTTCGGGTGGAGGTCGGCGAGTTCGGCGGCGAGGCGGCTGGGTGTGACGTCGTCGGTCAGGCCGATGCGGCTGATCACCTGGCGGACGCTGGCGGAGAAGTCATCGAGATGAATCGCCCGGGTGTCGGCCGACGCTTCGAGTCCTCGCACCGCGACCTTCCGGTCGAAGTGGAGTCGATCCAGACGGCTCGGCAGTTCCGGTGAGTTCCCGGTTTCGACCGAGTCGAGAATGGCGAGGGCGAGTTGCGGGGCGGTTGGAACGCTGCGGTCGTCGCTCCGGCGACTAGGGAGGTGCCGCTCGAAGGCGCCGAGCAGGTCCGGATGGAAGGCCGGTGTGGGCCGTTCACCCTCGTAGGTCGACTCGAGCTTGCGTCGGAGGTCCATCGGATCGGAGCTGAGCCCAAGCAGTCGGGTCCACTGGTCGAGCTCGACGCCGCCGGCTGCGAACGCCGATGCCACCCCGGTGTCGGTGATCATGAGCGACCAGAGCATCGTCGATCGTGTGGCCTCCGGAGTTCGACTCAGACGTTGATCGACGCGAGCCAGGTTGAGCCAATAGGCCAGTTGGCACGTCACCCTCGTCTCGTCGTTGGTCAGTAGTTCGTTGAGAACCGCCTCGTCGTCAGGTGATTCGGTCATGTCGTCGACCTTCCCGGTCGGGTCCGATGCGTCGCTCGCCCGTTGCTGACAAGACGGAGATTCAGCGACCGTGATACATCGAACGGCGGTCCGGGGTCGTGGTGGCTTGCGTGCGGTGGAACCAATGCCGCCGACGCGGAGTAGAAACAACGTATGGGACCCGCTCCCACCGAAACGGACCACGAGTTGATCGTGGCGGCCATCGAAGGTGATGTCGCGTCCTTCGGGCGGCTCGTCGGTCGCTACCAACGTGACGCACTCCGCATCGCCGTGGTTGCTCTCGGCTCGTCGACCGACGCCGACGATGTGGCCCAGGACGCCTTCGTCAAGGTCCACCGGGCGCTGCCGGGATTCGACCTGACAGCCCCGTTCCGGCCTTGGCTGTACCGGATCGTCGTCAACACCGCCCGCAGCCGCCAACGGACCGGTCGGCGAATCGACAACCTCCGATTACGGGTTTCGGCCTTCGATGCCGCCTCGTCTACAGCCACCGCCGATGGGCCGGCCGACATCGCCGTTCACCTGGACCAGCGGCGCCGTCTCGTCGACGCCATCAACCGCCTCAGCGCCGACGATCGACTGATCCTGACCTACCGCTGGTACGAGCAACTATCCGAGGCCGAGATAGCTGACGCCCTCGACTGCCCGGCCGGAACCGTCAAGTCCCGCCTCAGCCGGGCGATGCAACGACTTCGCACCGAACTGACCGAGATGAGCGAACCATGAACGACCTGCAGGCGGCCTTCGCCGACGCCATCGAACACCTCGAGCTTCCCGATGTGGATCTGACACCGGCGGTGCTGGACCGCATCGCCACGGACCGCGCAACCTCCGACCGAACCGCTGGTGCGTCGCCCGCCGCCGCCGAACCCGGCAGCCGGATCCGGCGGGCGGTGCTGGTGGGAGTTGTCGCCGTGGCGGTCCTGGGTGTGACCTTGGCCGTTACGCCGGCCGGGCAGGCGGTGGCAGCCTGGTTCGGGATCGGCTCCACGGCGTTCGAGATCGACGACCCCGGCGCGGTCGAGGAAGATGGCTCCGGTGGGGCCGACTCGTCCACGCTCGATCTGGGTCAACCGGTACTGCCGACCCCCGACGTCGTGCCGATCGAGTCGCTCGGCCCGCCCGACGCCGTGTTCGACCACGCCCGCCGCGGTCGCACCTACGTCTGGAACACCGGGACCGGTTCGGAGATTCGGCTGTCCGCTCGTTCCACCACCGGATCGACCCTCGCCATCAAATCGTTGGCGTCGGCCGACGACGTCGAGTTCCTGACTGTCGAGGTGCCGAACGAGCCGGGCGTTCCCCGGCCGTACCCCGGGGTGTGGATCGGGGCTCCGCACACCCTGAGCTACCCGGTGGAAGGGCTCGATCTCGAGCTGACCGTCGACGCCGGTCCGGTGCTGATCTGGGTGAACGTCGACGACGACGTCGAGTTGCGCCTGGAGGGTGCGACGGGCAAAGCGGATGCGGTCGCCTTGGCCGCCGAGGTGACGGAGGGAACCGAACTGCTCCCGCCGGGGTAGTTGAGGTATGACCTTCACGCTCGACGAGTCGAGAGGTTCGGCGACCGACACGGTCGGCGGTGCCTCACACTCCACGACAACGACGGACACGGTCCACCGTTCGGGCCGCGGCGCACGGATTGTGTTGGCGGTCCTGGCGCTCGCCATGGCAGTCGCCGCTGTCACGGCCACGGTCGACGCCCGCAGATCGAATCACGACCACGTCGCCTCCGAGTCGGCCCTCACCGCGCATGGCGAAACGTACTCGGTGGCCGTCGAGCCGCCGCTACCCGGCAGGCGGCCGGCCGGGCCCTTCGATCCGGGGGCTTCGGTGGCCAACTACGACGCCTCCGTGGCAGCGACGGTGGCGGACAGCGCGCTCGTCTTCAGCGAAGCGGGTGGGCCGCCCAACCGGCTTTGGGCCGACCTTCCAGCGGGCTACGAGCTGCGGGCGCTGTCGACGTCCGGCACCAAGGCGGCACTTGTCCACTACGACGTCGATGCAGCAGGACGGGTCGTCGGCAGCGACATCCTGATCGCGGAGCGGCCGCCGGCCTGGCCCGTCGATCCGGCAACGGTGAACATCCATCACCTCGACGGGCTGGTCGAACCCGAGGCGTTCGCCACCGACGGCCGATCGCTGTTCGTCATCGACCACCAGGCCGGCAGTGAGCCGGGGACCTATCGTGTCCGCCCGCTCGACCTCGAGACGGGGCAGCTCGAGGAGATGCTCGGCCCCGACAAGCAACCGCTCATCGAGGACATGAACGGAGCCGGGCGCCGCCAGGTGTGGGGCCTCGGCGACGGCCGCCTCTACACCCTCTACATTCGTCAGACCGACCATGTGCACGCCTCCGGCCGGCCCGGAACCGACGGGTTCGTGCACATCCTCGACCTCGACGAGGAATGGGCGTTCTGCCTCGATCTGCCACCGTCGTTCGGCAAGGGTGACCTGGCCACCACGGCGCTGGCCGTCGGTTCCCGGACCGTGGCCGTCCTCGATCTCAGCGCCGGTGAGGGCGGGCAGCTGGCCTACGCGTCGACCGTCGATCGAGCCGTCACCGAGGTCATCGACCTGCCGCTGTCGTTTCGACAAACGATGAAGGCGATGCTGGTGGCCGCCGGCGAGCAACCGGGCCGCCCTCCTGGATGGCAGCCGACTGTTCACCTGGCCATGCACGGTACGTCGCTTGCCGTCGGTGTCGGTGAGGCGCTCGTGTGGTTCGACGGGGCGACGCTCGAGCCGCTGGTCGACGACCTCGACCAGGCCTACGACGAGCGGGTCGAGCTGGACGGCCCGCTGTACGGCCTCACCACCCTGACGGGGAGTGGCGTACTGGCGTGGACCATTGGCGGAGAGGGTCCGGAGCAGCTGACGCCGCCCCGAACCACCCCCTGACCCGGCGCTCTACCGGGTGTGAAGCCGGCCGATCAACAGCTCGGCGACGTGGCGCCCTTGAACCAGGCCCTCTTCGATGCCCATCGGGTAGTGGATCGAGCCCCAGAGGCGCGACAGCGCCGCCTCCTCGGCCGCCTCCCGGAACGACCGGTAGGTCTGATCGGGATGCCCGTTCTGGCGACCGATCGTATCGATGAAGCCGACGCCGTCGCCGAGCAGGTGGGTCAGCATCGCCGACGCCGCCCCCGAACCGACCGAATGGCCCGACGTGTACTCGGGAAAGGCCGGCGAGTTGACGAACGTGTTCCACGACGGATCGATGATCCGTTGCACGTAGGTCACGGGACGCAACAGGTTGGTCTGGTACTTCTCCGTCCAACATGACGTGAAGGCGTCGGCCGTAGCAATGGCGG
>JAOUGG010000253.1 GCA_029857855.1 Acidimicrobiia bacterium
TGACAGTTCGCGACCGCTGGCTTGACGCCGGTCGGTTCGGTTACCGTCGGATCTGGACCGGGAGGTAGCGAACGATGGATACCACCGAGCTGTTGGACCGGGGTCGGGCGGCGTTCGCCGCCGGTTCCTGGCAGGACGCCTGTGACGACTTCGAGGCGGCCGATTTGGGCGCGTCGCTCGAGCCTGCCGATCTCGAGCTGTTTGCCACTACGGCCTATCTGACCGGCAACGATGCCGAGAGCACCGACGCATGGTCGCGGGCCCACCGGGGGTGGCATCGTCTTGGCGACGAGCAGGGTGCTGTGCGCTGTGCGTTCTGGCTTGGTTTTGCCTTGGTGCAGCGGGGGGACATGGCCCAAGGCGGTGGCTGGCTCGCCCGAGCTGGGCGGCTGGTCGAGGAGCACGAACTGGACACGGTGGAGCGCGGTTACCTGGAGGTGCCGGCGGGCCTGATGGCGATGGATGCCGGCGAGTCCGACGCTGCTCTTGAGCGGTTCGCCCAAGCCGATTCGGTAGCTCGACGTTTCGGTGATCGGGACTTGGCCACGCTCGGCACGCTCGGGCAGGGCGAAGCTCTCCTACGCATGGGAAAGACGTCGGAGGGCCTGCGCCTCTTCGACGAGGCCATGGTGGCGGTGACCACGGGTGAGACCTCCCCGATGATCTCCGGCCTCGTCTACTGCGCCGTCATCGACCGCTGTCAGCGTGTGTTCGATCTTCGTCGGGCCCACGAGTGGACGGCGGCGCTCGACCGGTGGTGCGAGCAACAGCCCGGGCTTGTGCCGTACCGGGGGCAGTGTCTGGTGCACCGGGCTCAGATCCTACAGCTTCGCGGCGACTGGGTCGGGGCGGTGGCCGAGGTCGAGCGGGCCCGGCGGTGGTTGAGTGATCCACCTCACCCGGCGCTGGGGATGGCGCACTACCAGCTCGGGGAGCTGCATCGACTGCGGGGTGAGCTGGCGCAGGCCGAGGACGTCTACCGCCAGGCTCACGCCGCCGGCCGGGAGCCGCAACCGGGCCTGGCCCTGCTCCGCCTGGCTGAGGGACGGGCCGAGGCCGCGGCCGCTGCGATTGGGTCGGCGCTCGATGCTGCGGGCGACCAATTGTCCCGGGCTCAACTGCTGCCGGCCTATGCCGAGATCACCCTGGCCGCCGGTCGACCACACGACGCTCGGGCTGCAGCCGACGAGCTCGACGACCTGTCCGAGAATGGTGGTGCCACGATGCTGGGCGCGGTCGCCAACCAGACCCGTGGTGCCCTGCTGCTGGCCGGCGCCGAGCCGAGAGCAGCGCTCGGCGTGCTGCGGGCTGCCCTCGTTGCGTGGCAGGAGCTGGACGCTCCATACGAGGAGGCGCGAGTCCGGGTACTGCTGGCCCGTGCCTGCCGGCAGCTCGACGACCGTGACCGGGCCGAGCTGGAATGTGACGTGGCCCGTGGCATATTCGAGCAGCTCGGCGCGTTGCCGGCGCTTGAACTGCTCACCCGGCTGCTGGCCGACACGCCCCCGGACCCAACCGAGCCCTCCGGGTCACCGGGCCGGGAGAAAGTGGTCACCGACCGGGAGCTGCAGGTCCTACGCCTGGTGGCCGCCGGGCGCACCAACCGGTATATCGCCGACGAACTGGCGATCAGCGAGAAGACCGTCGAACGCCACCTGGGGAACATCTTCACCAAGTTGGGCGTCTCGAACCGGGCGGCTGCGACCGCCCACGCCTTCCACCACGGCCTGCTTTAGCACGGACGGGTGATCCTCGGCGCCGTGTGAGGGTTCTCCCTCATGACCATCCCGTCAAGTTGGCGGATCCTCCCGAAGTCAGCCGGCCGGTTCGGTGCGAACGTTACTCCCATCAGCCAAAAGGAGGAACCAATGAGTACTCGACCAACTACGTCCCGGTACGAGAAGTACGCGGCCAGCAGCGCCGAGAACTACGAACGTTACTTCGTGCCGGCCATCGGCGAGCCGATCGCCCGCCGCCTGGTCGACGCCGCCGGCCCCGCCTCGGGCGGACGGGTGCTTGACGTCGCCTGCGGAACGGGGATCGTGGCCCGCCTGGCAACCGAGGCCGTCGGCCCGGAAGGCACCGTCGCCGGCCTTGATGCCAATCCGGCCATGCTCGACGTAGCCCGCAACGTGAGCCCCGACCGCATCGTCTGGCACGAGGCACCGGCCGAGAACATGCCCATACCGGACGCTGTCTTCGACCTCGTACTCTGCTCCTTGGGGCTGCAGTTCTTCCCCGACAAAGACCGGGCGCTACGGGAAACGCTCAGAGTGCTCGCGCCGAGCGGCCGGGTCGTGTGGTGCACACCTGGGCCGATACCATCGTTGTTCGAGGCCATCGACCAGGCCCTCACCAAACACGTCGGGCCGGGTGCGTCGATGTTCATTCGTGCCGTCTTCTCGCTCCACGACGCCGTCGAGGCACAAACCCTGATGGAGACAGCCGGGTTCGACGCCGTTGAGGTCGAGACGGCATCGGTACCGCTACGCGTGGCGCCGCCGGCCGACTTCCTCTGGCAGTACGTTCGAAGCACCCCGCTTGCTGCAGCGGTCGCCGATCTCGACGAGCGGGCCAGGGTGGCGTTGGAGGCCGAAGTAGCCGAGCGCTCCGCTCCGTTTGTGGACGGCGATGCCTCGGTGATGGATACCCGGCTGCTGACCGTCACCGGCACCCGGGAGGGGAAGTGATGACGACGGCCAACGATCCCTATACGAGCCGGCTCGGTCGGCGGGTGCATATGAGCGGAATCATAGAGTTCTCTACGCAGGGTGCACCCCTGTACGCCCCCGGTACGTTCCGGCTGAACTAGCGGCGGACCGATTCGACAATACCAACCGAGGGCCTCGGCCCGCGGGCGGGGCCCTCAACCCCCTCGGGATGATCCGCACGCCTTGCGTTCAGGATCCCGAGTGTCTGCACTCGGGGTCTAGGATCGGTCACAGGTTCCCGGCGGTCAGTCCGTTGATGAATCCATCGACGAGAGCAGCGGTTTGACGACATCGCGAATCGACACGATGCCGTGTTGGTCCCCATCCTTGACGACGAGGTGACGGACACCGGCACCCGCCATCAGGACAGCGGCGTCTCGGATCTCGGCATCGGCGTCGATCCACAATGGTTGAGGGGTGGCCAACTCCGCGGCGGTTGCGTGGAGATCGCCGGTTGCGACCGCGGCTATGACATCCCGTTCCGAGACGATCGCCGGGGTCGGCGCCCCGTCCTCGACGAGAAGCGCCCCGCAATCGAACAGCTTCATACGCTTCGCCAGAAGCGACAACGGATCGCCGCTCTCGGCGGTCAGGACGACGAACGTCGCAACCGACCGCACCGGATCGTCACCTCGTGCCTCCGGCGAATCTTCGATACCGACTGGTACTCGTTTGACCATCGTCTCCTCCTTGCCGCTTGGCCGGTCGATGGGATGAGCGTCCCATGGGCAACGAGACTCCGGCAGGGGCGAACGTCCTTTGCCCGACTGATCTCGCCGCTGTCGAAGCGATCGGGTTCGACGACCGTCCATGCTCCGCCCGGCCGTCGTCCGAGTGAACCCGGGAGCGGTCGACTACCGTTTGGGGGAATGTGTGGTCGTTTCGTATCCGCCTCGACGCCAGATGAGTTGGCGAACTACTTCGGGGCGCTCGCACCCGACCCCGATCTCGACGACGACCATGGTGAAACCCACCGCGAGAATTACAACGTGGCCCCGACCAGCGAGGTCTACGCGGTGCGGGCGTCCGACGGCCAACGAACCCTGGCCACGCTCCGCTGGGGGCTCATCCCGTTCTGGGCCAAGGACTCCAAGGTCGGCTACCGGATGATCAACGCACGGGCCGAGTCGGTGGCCGACAAGTCGGCCTACCGCCGGGCCTACACCAGGCGCCGTTGCCTCATCCCCGCCGACGGATTCTACGAATGGGCCAAGGTCCCCGGTCACAAGAACAAGCAGCCCTACTACATCTACCGGCCCGACGGTGAGCCCGTCGTGTTCGCCGGGCTGTGGGAGCGATGGACTCCCAAGGACGACGACGGCGAGTACCTCGACGACGAAACCGTCGAGTCGTGCACGATCATCACCACCACACCGAATGAGGAGATGTCGGCGGTGCACGATCGTATGCCGGTGCTCCTTCCGCCCTCGGTCTGGGACGAGTGGCTGTCACCCGAAACCGATCTCGACGTCATCGCCGGGTTGCTCAAGCCGCCACCCGACGGCTTCCTCGAGTTGCGTCCGGTGTCGACGGCAGTGAACAACGTGCGGAACAACGGGGCCCATCTCCTCGAACAGGAGCCCAATCCGCTCGAACCGATCGAACCGTCCGAGTGAGCCAGCTGCCTCTCCAGCGACGGGCCCGACGGGCGATCGTCCGGTTCCAGGCTCGTCTGGAGGCGGGCCCAGGGGACCGCTGGATCCCCGTGCTGATCGGTTTCGGGCTTGCCGCCTTCGCGGTCTGGGCCGCCGTCAGCCGGATCGACGGTCTGGAAACCGACGTCGACCTCGCCGGTTACAGCCAGACACTGTGGTTGCTCACCGAGGGGAACGTTCCCCGGCCGTCGCTGTTCGGGACCGACGTGCACCTCCTGGAGCTCCGCTGGTCGTTCATCATGTACCCGCTGGCCTTGGTGGCCACGGTCGTGTCGCCGCCGAGGCTTCTCGCCGTGTCACAGGGGCTGGCCCTCGGGCTGGCGGTGTTCCCCCTGTGGCGCCTCGCCCGCGAGGTGGCGAAACTCCGGATCGGCGCCGCATCGGCGCTGTGCCTGGCCTATGCACTCCACCCGGCGACGCACGGTATCGCCGTCGAAGACTTCCATCCGGTCGCCCTGGCCATTCCGGCCATCATCGGCGCCGCCTACTTCGGGGCGACGAAACGCTGGGTCTGGTACTGGATCTGCATCGCTTTCGCCCTGCTGTGCCGGGCGGACCTCGGTCTGGCGCTCGGGCTCTGGGGTTTCGTGCTGCTGGGCGACGGCGAGCGGCGGGCCGGCCTGTGGACCATGGGCGTCGGCTTCATCTGGTCGCTCGGTCTCCTCCTCGTGGCCCAACCCCTCATCGGCCAGGCCGGCATCCCCGATGCCCGAAACGGCTACAACGGTCAGACGCTCGGTGACGTGACCCTGACGTCGCTGCGCGATCCGGTCGCCGCTCTGCAGGCACTCCTGACCCAGGACAACCTGCTGCTGGTGATCGCGCTGCTGACACCGGTGATCTTCCTGCCCTTGCTGTCGCTTCGCCACCTTCTTCCCGCGGTGCCCCTCGCCGGCCTGTTGATGTTGTCGGGCCCGCTCGAGGGCCCCTTCGCCGAACGGTCGTCGATGCTCCTGGCCTTCGTTATGATCGCCGCCG
>JAOUGG010000254.1 GCA_029857855.1 Acidimicrobiia bacterium
CCGAGAGCTGCATTCCCACGGAGAAGAAGCCGAGCGATGTGACGACCGATGAACCGAGCGCCTCGAGCACGCGGTAGTCGCCGTCGAGGGCGTCGACCGTCATCTGGGGGAGTAGCGAGAAGGCCGACGGGCTGTAGAGGGCCTGAAACGCGAAGGCGAGGACGTCGTCGCCCGTCAGCCGCGACGGCGTCGTCACCCCTGTCCGAAGGTTGGTGAACGTGACCGGTGCCGGATTGGCGTCGAGTTCGTCGAGCAGGCGGAAGAAGTCGTCCTCGAAGGTCGGGTAGACGGTCGAGCACTCCGGTGACTCGGCGCATCCGTCGAAGAGCTGTCGAAACGATCGTTCCGTGCTCCGGTCGAAGTCCGACCAGAGATCGGCGGCGGTGGGGAACACCGAATCCAGTGTCAAGGAACGAACCGAATCCGGGTACATGCGGAGGTAGGTCTGCCCGAGGCGGGTCCCGTAGGAGATGCCGATCGGATTCAACTGCTCGTAGCCCAGCGCGATCCGAAGGGCTTCCAGATCGTTGGCGCTGGCTATGCTGTTGTAGGCCGACAGATCGATGCCCTGGCCCTGGAGGCGGGATGCGCAGGCCTCCTGGGCCTCCAAGGTGGCGTCGAGAACCCCGTCGGAGGCGATGGCCCCCATCATGTCGGCGAGGCTGGTCTCGGTCAGTTCGGGGCAGCCGAGCTGCGGGTCGGAGGTGCCGACACCACGCTGATCGTAGACGATGAAATCGCGGTCGCCGGCGAGCGGCTCGATCAGGCTGCCGTAGCTGAATGCCAGGTTGTCGAGCGTGTGTCCTCCGGGCCCGCCGTCGAGGTAGACGATTGCGTCACGATGGCTTCCGCTGCCGGCGAACACGGCGACCTGGAGAGTGACCGTGCGTCCGGAGCCGGGATCGTTCCACGACTCCGGGACGACCACCTCATGACAAAGCGGTTGGACTGGGAGCGGGATGAGTTCGTCGAATCGACAATCGGTCGGCCCGCCATCGACGAGTGACTCGATGTCGTCGATGGCTCCGACCGATGCCAGGGTCGCCGGCGGAGGTTCGTCGATCATTGCCGGTGTCAGGTACTCGGACACGATCTGGATCGAGGGACGCGCCTGCGAATCGTTGCGACCGAAGGCCTTCGAATCGACGGTGCCGCCAAAGGGGTCACCGAGGCCGCACGCGGCGAGCACGATCCCGGCCAGCAGGATCGACATCACGGCGAGGGGGCGTTGGCGGCGTCGGGGGCGGAGGGTGGACCTCGGCTGTCCCGCCTCGGAGTCCATGCATCGACTCTACGAGGCTCGGCGACGAATCGCGGCGGGATGATCCACCCGGTTTCTCAGCGGGGTGCGCCCTGCTGGTGACCGTTGGTTTCGTCGGGGGCACCGGCAGCCACATCGACCAGTGATGCAGTTGACCGTTCGATGTCGTCGGCGGCGCTGGCGGCGGCCACGAGCCGGGCCCGATTCCGGGCCCGGAGATCGATCACCACGTCGTCAGGGCTGATCGTCGGCTGCGGACCGGCGAGCTGATTGCCGTCGCACTCGGCGCCAACGATTCCGTCGACCCGGTTCGACGACCGGCGGCGGAGCAACCGCAACGGCAGCAGGGCGATGGTGACCACCACCTGCTCCGCGGTGGCGAGCAGAATCCGCAGGTCGAGACCGAGGTTCCAGTTCTCCACGTAATGCAGGTCGAGCCTGCGGTAGGCGTTGAAGGCCGCATTCGATCGGGCTTCGACCTGCCACAAGCCGGTGATACCCGGCCGAACCTTGAACCGCTCGCGAAGCTCCTCGTCGAACGCCGCCTCCTCCTCGGGAAGGGCGGGACGGGGGCCGACCAGGCTCATGTCGCCCCAAAGAACGTTGAACAGCTGGGGCAACTCGTCGATCGACGTTTCGCGGATGAACTTGCCGACCCTGGTGATGCGGGGGTCGTCGGAGATCTTGAACAGTGGGCCGGAGCGCTCGTTCTGCTCGGCCATCTCCTCCTTCAGCTCATCAGCGTTGGTCACCATCGAGCGAAACTTGTACATGTTGAAGAAGGTGCCCTTGTGGCCCGCTCGACGGGCCGTGTAGGTGACCGGACCACGATCCTCGAACCAGATACATGCGGCGGCGAGCAGCATGATCGGCGAGGCGACGATCAGCGCCGCGGCCGAGCCGACGATGTCGACGGCTCGCTTACCCGCCCGCTGCCAGTGGGGCGGGTTGTTTCGACCCATGACGATGAGCGGTTCGTGGGAGAGCGAGCGGACGTCGAAGCGACCCTCCCACATTCGGCTCACGCCGGTGGTCAGGTGGACGTCGTACCCGGATCCGAAGAGCTCCCGGGTGATGTTGCGGAACTGTTCGCCACGGAATCCGGTGGCGGTGACGATCGCCGCGCTCACCTCGTGTTGATGCATCAGCTCGATCAGCCGCCCGGTGGGCCCGATCCAGTGGTCGGCCAGACCGCTGCGCTCGGCCACACCAAGATTCCCGACAACCCCGGCCAGTTCGAACCGGGCCTCCGGATGATCGGTCACGAGTTCGGCCAGCTCCTTGGCCTCGTGCCCGGTACCGACGATGACGACCCTGGTCGGCGCGGCCGTGCCCGGCAGTTCGGTGACCAGCGAGCGGACGACACCTCGTGACAGGGTCCGGATGGCGAATGCCAGGGTTCCGCCGACCACGATCTCCCAGGCGCCGATGTGCCAGTCGAGGAAGGCTCCGGCGACGGCAACGCTGGCGGAGCCGCCGAGTACGGCAACGAAGAGGCGGGAGATCTCGTCGGTTCGCGGTAGTGACGGCCGACCGGCGTAGAGGCCGCGGCGCTCCATGATGGTCATCGTGACGACCGTGGCGGCGACGGCCAGGACGAACGAGCGGGCGTCGGAGCGTACCTCGGTGATGGTGATGTTGGACAGCACGAGCGCGGTGATCCAGATCGCTCCGAACACGATGACATCGGCGACGAACTGAATGACGGAGGGGGGTGGAACCCGCCTCGATTTCGTAGTTATCGCCACCATGGCCGGCCTGCCATCTCCCTGTGAAACCGTAGTTTCCACACCAACTTCTCATTTCTAGCAGGCAATCGGCGGCTAACCGTGTCAGTCCGTGGCATCTTGGGCGGATCTGCTTACGCGATTCCTGCCCCGTTGTTGATCGACCGGTGGGGGAATGCTCGATAGCCTGCAGATACGGCGGTCCACCCGCGTCGGGAACACGCACCGGCCGGAACGACGGTTCGGAACGGCGGTTTCCGCCACGGAACGGCGGTTTCGCCACGACGATGTCGAGGATCTGGAGGACCGGCGATGCGAAGAGCGAGAAGCGAGGGCCAGGGCGGCGGTGGGCGTAAGCTCGTCGTCATCGGCCAAGGCTATGTCGGCCTTCCGGTGGCGATGCGGGCGGTCGAGGCCGGCTTCGACGTCGTCGGCTTCGATCTCGACAAGGACAAGATCTCCGGGCTGGTGGCCGGTCGTTCCCATATCGAGGATGTCGGCGACGCCGAGATCGAGCTGGCACTGGCCTCGGGGCGGTACCGACCCTCCGAGAGCCCGCAGGACCTGGAGGACTTCCACGTGGCGGTCATCTCGGTCCCCACGCCGTTGCGCGACGGGGTGCCCGACATCTCTCACGTCGAATCCGCGGCCCAGCTTCTCGGCGCCTGCGTGACCGCCGGCTGCCTGGTGGTGCTCGAGTCGACCACCTACCCGGGTACCACCGACGAAGTCGTGTGCCCGCTTCTCGAGAGCGGATCAGGCCTGCGGGCGGGATCGGACTTTCTCGTCGGCTATTCACCCGAACGGATCGACCCCGGCAACACGGTTTGGGGATTTCGTGAAACGCCGAAGGTCGTGGCGGGCATCGACCCTGCGTCGCTGCGGGCTGTGAGCGAGTTCTACGCCCAACTCGTCGACACCGTGGTCGAGGTCTCGGGGACCCGGGAGGCGGAGCTGACGAAGCTCCTCGAAAACACCTTCCGCCACGTCAACATCGCACTCGTCAACGAGATGGCGATCCACGCCCGAGCGCTCGACATCGACATCTGGGAGGTGATCGCCGCCGCCTCGACCAAGCCCTTCGGTTTCATGCCGTTTCATCCCGGGCCCGGAGTGGGCGGACACTGCTTGCCCGTCGACCCTTCCTTCCTCTCCTGGCGGTTCGAGCGTCGGCTTGGCGCCGTGTCCCGCTTCATCAAGATCGCGGACGACGTGAACAACAACATGCCGAGCTACGTGGCCCGCCGCATCCAGGGGGGCCTGAACAAGCGATGCAAGGCCGTGAACGGCTCGGTCGTCCTGGTTCTCGGGGTGGCCTACAAGCGCAACAGCAGCGACGCCAGGGAAACCCCCGCCACGCCGCTTGTCCTCGAATTGCTTCGGCTGGGTGCCGACGTCAGGGTCCACGACCCCCACGTGACCGATTTCGAGTTCGCCGACCAGGTGACGGTGGTTGAGGAGCTGACCGCCGACGTTGTGGCCGCTGCCGACGCGGTGGTGCTCGTCACCGATCACGACTGCTTCGACTACGATCTCATCGCCGCCAGCGCCGAGTACCTGTTCGACACTCGAAACCGGTTCGGTTCCATGTCGGCGGCCGAACGTTCGAGTCCGGCGATCGCTGCGGACAAGCTGGAGATTCTTTGATCGAGTCGGACCAGTCCAACGAAACGAGCGACGAATTCGAGCCTGCCCCTGGACGGGTTCGCACCATGACCCGTGACCTGCTGGGCAACAACACCCGGTGGGCCGCCGCCTCCGAGGTCCTGCAGCTCATCAGCTCGACGCTGGTTGTGCTCATGGTCGCCCGGCTGCTCGACGAGACGTCCTACGGCGTGCTCGGCGGTGTGGCCGCACTGGCCGCCATCGCCCTGAACCTGTCGAACCTGGGATCACACATACTCCTGTTGCGGCGGGGCGCTCAGGGGGAGGATCTCGGCGAGGCGTGGAGCCGGGCGATCACAGTGGGCGTCGGGCTGCCCGGACTCCTGGCCGTGTTGCTGCTGGTCTCGAAGCCGTTCTTCCAGCCTGCCGTCGATTTCGAGGTCTACGCCCTCTTCATCGTCGCCGGCATGCCCCTGTTCTGGCTGTCGGAGCTGGCGGTCTACCTGCCCGTCGGCCTCGGCGACATGAAGCGGGCCACCGTTGGGCGGCTCATCGTCACGGTGTGCCGTCTCGGAGCCATCGGCTGGTTCGCCATGGCCGGCACACAGAATCTGACCACCTGGGCCTGGGCCAACATGGTGAGCTTCGCTCTCAGCGCTGTGCTCGGGATCGGCTACATCTGGTTCACCTATGGCGTCAAGCCCCGGTTCAGCCGCCGGGCGCACGAGGATCTCGGCCCGGGGCTGCCGT
>JAOUGG010000255.1 GCA_029857855.1 Acidimicrobiia bacterium
ATGCTCACGACGGTGTTGCTCCCGGTGGGTGGCGACCGGCTCCCCGGGGTGGGGCGCTAGGCGCCGAGCTGGATGGTCTCCACCGACTGGTCGGAAACGATGTAGCCCCGGCCGGCCGGCCAGAGGTGGCTGGCCACCCGGGGGAGGGGGAGGCCGTAGACTTCCTTGTCCTCCAGCGGGCTCGGCCGGAGCAGCAGCCCGAGGCGTGAGGCCCGCACGGAGCGCGAGAAGGCGTCGAAGTTGGACCGGGCCTTGGTGTCGTCCATGACTATGACAACCTGCAGACGTTCACCGTCGGCCGCGTCCACCAGTTGAGACAGCGCAACGCCGGCGTCGACCAGCGCGTTGGCGTCGTCGATCAGGACCAGGGTGCGGCGACCCGACGGGGACCCGGCCGACGCCAGCAGCTCATCGACCAGGGGGCGAACCTCGGCGTCTCCAACCCCAGCCCGCCAGAGGGGTTGGATCGGCAGCGCCTGCGGTTTGGCCGACAACACGACCACATCGAGGTCGCGGTCCGGGCCGCCGTCGGGCCCTTGGGCGGCCGCCGCGCCGATCGTGAGCAACGCCGTGGTCCGACCGCTCGAACGGGGCCCGGCGACGAGGAACACCCGGAACCGCTCGGGTAGCGTCCACTCGCTGAAATCGCGATCGAGGAGGCCGACCGCCCGGGCGTGGACGAACGCCCGGCGGTCGACGTCGGCCGGCAGCAACCGGATCGGCGGTGCCGGACGAAATCCTCGTCGCTCCATTTCGTCGGCCAGGGTGAGCATGGCCTGCACCTGGGATTCGGTGTCGGGCCGTCCGCCCAACACCGCTACCTGACCGACCCGTCGCTGATGGATGGCCCGGCCGGGGGGCGGTTCGTCGCCGAGGAGGTCGACGGGCACCTCCAGGCTCCGGTAGTCGTCGCTCGACGTCTGGCGCAGCACCAGCCACCGGCCGATCGAACGGGCCACGGTTGAATAGACGGTCTCGCGGCGGGGGGCCGTCAACACGACGTGGAGGCCGAACTGGCGGCCCTCGACGACAAGTCGGCGCACCAGATTGACCCACCGGTCCCGCTCGACCCCGGAGTACAGCTCGTGGAACGACGGGTAGCCGTCGATCAGGAGGAGCCGACGCACGATGTGTTCGCCGGAACCGCGCCGGTACTCGGTGAACGACGACGCCCGAGCCTCGGAGAACAATCGGGTTCGCTCGTTCAGCTCCGCTTCCATGGTCGACAGCACCCGTTGGATGCGTTCCGGTTCGTCGTCGGCCACGATCCCGGCCACGTGGGGGAGCGGTTCGAGCATCTGGAGGCCCCGGCCGGCGAAGTCGAGGCCGTACACGATCGGGGCGTCGGTGGGGTCGTCGACCGAGAGGGCGGCAGCCACCGCGATGGTCCGCAGGGCCACGGTCTTGCCGGCTCCGCCGGCGCCGATGATGCCGAGGCTGCCCTCGATGTCGAGGCGGAAGGTGAACGGAACCTGGGCCTGGTCGTCGGGCACGTCGACGATGCCGATCGGCAGCGACGCGCCGTCGTCGGTGATCTCGGTAGGGTCCACCGCCGTGCCGGCGGCGGCATCGAAGAGCGTTTCGAGATCGTAGGCCGAGCCCAGCGGATCGAGCCACGGCCGCCTTGGCATCGGGCGGGCCGAACGCCGGTGGGCGGCGCCGATGTTGTCGACGAGGCGCTCCAGGTCGGTGGCGCCGGCCATCTCGTTGCGCCGGTGCGAGTCGGGCGGATCGAGGGGGACGATCCCGTCGAAGGTGAAGGTGCCGACGGTGACCTCGGGCCCGGAGACGGCAGCGGCGTCGGTGATGCCGCCGACGTAGGCCGACTGGAACTGGGTGCGTTGGCGGCCGATGCGGGAGATGGCCCGGCCCGGGGTGCGACGGTCAATGTCGGCGGCGTCGGGGGTTTCGATGACGTCGACCGAGTCCTCCTTGTCGGAGGTACGTAACGCGATCCGCAGGTCGGTGTTGGCCTTGATCTGCCCGGTGATCACTCCGGCCGGCCGCTGGGTGGCCAGCACCAGGTGCACGCCGAGGCTGCGACCCCGCTGGGCGATGTCGACCATGCCCTCGATGAACTCCGGCACCTCCTGGACCAGCGCCGCGAACTCGTCGACGATGATCAGAAGGCTCGGCGGGGCCTCGGCGATGCCCCTGTCGATCATGTCGAGCAGGCTGGAGCAGTTGTGCTCGTCCTGAATGAGTTCCCGACGCCGGACCTCGGCTCCCAGCGAGACCAAGGCCCGGCGAATCCCGGCAGGGTCGAGATCGGTGACCATGCCGACCGAGTGGGGCAGGCGGCTGCAGTCCTTGAACGCCGCGCCGCCCTTGTAGTCGACCAGCAGGAAGTTCACGGTCTCCGGGCTGAACGAGGCGGCCATGGCCATGATCCAGCTCTGCAGGAACTCGCTCTTGCCTGCGCCGGTGGTACCGCCGACGAGACCGTGGGGGCCGTCGCGGCGGATGTCGAGGGTGAAGACGCCATCGGCCGTGCGGCCCACCGGGGCCTCCAAGTGTTTCGGCCGGCCCTCCCAGCGCTGCAGCAGTGGTGCGGTCGACTCGAGGATGTCGGATCCGCCGAGCAGATCGACGAGGCTGACCAGATCGGGGATGGCCGACGTCTGGGTGAAACGGGCGCTCACGTCCTCGATCGGGGCGAGGCGGCGGGCCAGGTCGATGATCGCGGTTTCACTCAGGGTCTCGATCTCGATGTCGGTGATGATCGGGGTGTGGGCTCGGTCGGAGCGCGAGCCGGCGAACGCCAGGGTGGCGGCCGAGCCGTCGGGGGCGATGTCGATCACGTTGCCGATCGGGCGGGGCACCCGCCGCGACGCCCCGGAGATCCACAGGGGGAACACGCCGACGGTGGGGCCCTCGGAGAGCAGCCGGGTCAGTTCGTGTTGCACGACGGGCACACCCTCGGCGATCACCACGACAACGCAGGGCACGGTCAGTGAGCGGTTGGGGTCGAGGCCGCCTCGGTGCTGTCCGGCTCGCTGGTCGACGATGTCGAGCAGCCGGCCGAGCAGATTGCGGCACTCCAGCTCGCCGGCGGCCAGGTGGTGGCCGCCCAGCGGGGAGTCGTCGGCCGGGCAGTGAGGCAGCCACTTCATCCACTCCCAGTCGGACCGTGCATCGGGGGGAACCATCGCCGCCAGCAGCACCTCGGCCGGGCTGTGCAGCGTCGCCACCTGCCCGACCAGGGAATAGCACAGGGGTGTCACGTACTCCCGGGTCCCCGACACGCCGATCCCGCCGTGAACCCGCATGTCGGCCAGAGCCGGAACCCGGGGCACGGTGGCGAACCGGTCGGGTAGCTCGTCGACCTCCCGGCGGAGGTCGGCCGGGCCCCGTCCGTTGTCGACGATCTCGACCAGCGACGGCTGATCGGCCAACCCGACCCGGAGGGAAAACGTGTCGGTGTCGCCAACGGCTCGTTCCCACAAGCGGGGCGAGAGGGCGTCGACCGCCTCGTCGAGTTCGGTGATCGACGGTGCCGCCCGCAACCGTCCCCGCTGCTCGTGGATCTGGGCCGCCTGCAGATCGGCTTCGGCGGCCGCCAGGTCGGCTCGGAAGGTCTTCAGCGCCTGCTTGAAGTCGGCCCGACCGCTGCGCTTGCGCTCCCAGAACGAGCCGACGATCATCAGCGGCGAGAACAGCATGAACAGGCCGTAGCGGAAGTTGGGCTCCCCGCCGAACAGGACCGGTGAGTAGACGAGCACGCCGGCCATGAGCAGCGGGACCAGCGCGGTGATCATCGGGAGACGGACCCGGCCGGGGTGGTCTGGTGGCTCGGGCAGGGTGATCGAGGGGGCCTCGAACGGCGGCACGAGGCGGGGTGGCCGGTTGAACTCGACAGCCGGTCCGTCGACGTCGGCCAGGCCCCGGGTCCGGCGGCAGTGCTCGATCTCGATCCAGGTCGTGCCGAGCAGCACCCGCCGCCCGGGGAGCAGGGTCGTCGAGCGGGTGAGGGCTTCGTTGCGCGACGCCCGGTCGGTGATCACACCGTTGGTCGAGGCGAGGTCGGTGACGGTGATGGAGTGGTCGTCGACGGTGATGACGGCGTGCCGCAGCGACATGGCGTCGTCGGTGATGACGACGTCGTTGTCGCGGCCCCGACCGATGGTGCTGTCGCCGAACGAGACCTCGATGACCGTGTTGGCCATCGGCCCGGTCAGGAGTTTGACCCAGGCCGCCGGTCGGTCGGCGATCGGAGCGGACCGGTCGAGCGACGAACATTCGAGGCGTACCGCCTCGTCGAGCCCGACGAGGCGAACCCGGTCGCCGGAGCGGATGTTGGATTTCGCGGTCGGGGTTTCCGGCGCCAGGACCTGCCCGGTGCGCTCGACCACCAGACCGCCCGGCACGTCGACAAACGGGTGACGGCGGCCTGCGGCCTGCTCGGTCGCCACCAGCGAATCGAGGAGATCGCCGACCGTGGCGTCGTCGGACACGTCGATCGACCGGTCGCCCAACGCGTCGATCGTCAGCAGCAACTTCATCGGAGACCGCCACGATTGTCATGATTGTCGGCGGGTGTCAAACCGGCTTCGACGGCGGCGGGTCCTATGCCACTATCTTGGTCAGGGCCATGAACGACATCGAGGACCTTCCCGAGGGCTACGCGGAGGCGGTCGGTGAAGGCTGTCTGCTCGTCGACTACTGCGGCGAGTTGACCCTGCTCGAGACCGACCAGTCGCTCACCTTCGGGCGGAGCGCCGAACTCGACATCGACGACAACGCCTTCCTCCATCGCCGGCTCGGTCGGTTCGAGCACCGCGACGGCCGCTGGTGGCTCGTCAACACCGGATCCCGGATCGAACTGGAGATGTTCGACCGTGAGACGAAGGCCAGTGCCCGGCTCACATCCGGCACCAGCCAGATGCTTCCGGGCGAGAACGTGCTCGTGCATTTCGTGGCCGGATCGACCCGCTACGAGCTGCTGGTGAACGGACCGCCGATCGTTCGCCACGAGCCGGCGGAACCCAGCGATACGGTCGGTTTGCATCTCATTCCGTGGACTCATGAACAACGTCTCCTGATGACGGTGCTGGCCGAATCGCTCCTTCGAAATCCGCACCAGCCTCTCCAACTCCCGACCAACGACGACGCTCAAACCCGATTGGGTTGGAGCAAGACCAAGTTCAACCGCAAGCTCGACAACCTCTGCGAGCGACTCACCAACCTCGGCGTGCGGGGCCTCGACAAGGGGGTCGGTGGCCGCAACAACGATCGGCGCCGGATCCTGGCCGAGGTGGCCGTCGAGCGGGGCATTCTCACCGAGTCGGATCTCGTCGCCCTGTCCGAGCACGAGGCCGACCCGGCCGACACGGCGTAGCGT